>JAPDPN010000012.1:0-3443 GCA_034506455.1 Candidatus Zhuqueibacterota bacterium
TCGCTCAATTTGGCAAAGCCGTGCGCCTTCATCCATACCGAAACTTCGTCCAAAAGATCGCGCAGTCGATCCAACCCTTGCTGATAGAATAATGAAGCGATCTGAACGGTTTGGGCGCCCGCCAATATCAACTTGATCACGTCGGCACCGCTTTTTATGCCGGTAACGGCAGAGATATCGCAACCGACTTGGCCATATAGCACTGCCGTCCATCGCAACGTCTTGAACAGGTCATAGGAACTGCTGAAGGAGAAAGTCGTGGTGAGGGTCAGACGGTCGATGTCAATGTCCGGCTCGGTGAAGCGGTTGAAAATGACGACCCCGAGGGCGCCGCTGTCGGTCAAACGCGAGACAAAGTGCGGCAATGAACTGAAATAAGGCCCGATCTTGACAGCCACCGGAATGGAAACCTGTTTGGTCACCTCCCGAAGGATATCCAGATACATTTTTTCGATCGTCGCCGCATCTTCCTTTTTGTCGATCGCAGTTTTAAAGATATTGAGCTCCAAGGCATCGGCACCTGCTTCCTGAAGCTGCCGCGCATACGAGATCCACCATTTGGCCGTCACGCAATTGACGCTCGCAATGACCGGAATGGAAACCAAGCGCTTAGCTTCGCTGAGCATTTCGCAATATTCCTGCGGGCCGTACTGCAACTCCAATTGCGCCCGAAGATAATCGTACGCTTCTGTATGCAGCGCAGCCGAGGCATCGATCTGAAAATCCTTTTGCGCCAACACTTCTTCAAAAATGCTTTTTACGACCACAGCGCCGGCGCCGAATTTTTCGCAATCGGCTATTTTTGCGGCCGATTTGGTCAGTCCGCTCGACGCGACGATCAACGGATTGCGCAATTGCAGCCCGAGGTAAGACGTGGACAGATCGATCATGTTCATCTCCTTCGATGCGGTGTATGCGTGTCGCCAATTTCTTTAATTTGCATCACAAATGCAAGCGGCAAAATCCTTTTCCTGCTTGCAACTCCGGCTTGGGAAATGTAAATTGACGCAAAAGGAGGAATCGAACATGCAATGGGACTGGATTGATTTGCAAAAGATTGATTTCAACGCGTTCGAAATTTGGCAAGGCAAAGGGCTGCTGTTGGCAAGCGGCGATTATGAAAAAAGACACTACAACGCCATGACCATCGGCTGGGGCGCATTCGGCATTCTTTGGGGAAAACCGGCAGCCTTTGTGTTTGTCCGACCGACGCGATTCACGTTTCAATTTATGGAGCAATACCCATATTTTTCCATCTCTGCTTTTTCCGAAGCCTACGCGCCGGCGCTCCATATTATGGGAACCCGCTCAGGCAGAGACGGCGACAAGTTTGCCGCCGCTTCTCTTACCGTCATTCCGAGCGGACGCATAGCCGCTCCCTCTTTTGCAGAAGCCGAATGGACGGCAGAATGCCGTACGATTTTCCGCCAGGACGTTGAGCCGAAGGGTTTTCTCGATAAAGAGATCGAAGCTTTTTACCCGCGTCAAGACTATCACCGCCTCTATGTCGGTGAGATCCTCGGCCTGCGGCGCCGTGTGGCTTAACGAATGCTTTCCAGAGCTTCGAGGCGTTCCGTCGCGCGGGAGCGATATTCACGTGCACCCTTGTGGTCGGGATTGAGGCGCAGCACCTCATCCCACCATTTGATCGCTTCCAGATAATCTCCGGCCGTATAATAAGTCATGCCGCGGTTAAAGAATTCATCCACTTCGCGGCGCAGAGCGTTTCGGCATGACTTTAAAACTTCCTGTGCAGCGGCATCGGGTTTGAGAACCATCGCGGCTTGGGCGCTTTGCAGAGCGGCAAGTAAATCGTGTTGCTGCAATTTACGCCTTGCATTGCTCAACAGCGTTTCGGCGTCGATCTGGCGCCGGATGCGTTCCAATAAAAGAGCCGCCTCTTTTGGCCGGAGGCCGGTTTTCTGCAGAGAGTCGGTCAAAATGACGGCGATCTCGAATTTTTTTGCCGCAAAGGCCGCCTGCGCCTGCCGCAAAAGAGACTGGCTCCGATCGCTCGTCGGGGCATTGAGGCGCGCCAGGAAATTTCTGGCCTTGACATGGTTCGGATCGTAGCTTAAAACCGCTTCAAAGGCTGTCCTTGCCTCAAGGGAATCCCCCTTTTGCAGCGCTGCCTCTCCGCGTTGCAGGTGATCCTCGATCTGTTCCTCAACCATGCGCTGAATTTCATCCGCCTTTTCTGCGGCTATAGGGTGATCTTTTTCCAACGCCGATACCTGCTGATAGGCTGAAAGAGCGCCTTTCCAATCGCCTCGGCTTTCTTTTTCTGTTGCTTCATCAAGGAGAGCGGACACAGTGCGGCGATTCAGCTTTTTCTGCAGTCGCACATTCGACAATTGCTCGAATGCCTCAGGATGCGTCGGCTGGATTTTGACGGTCGTCAAAAATTCTTCCTCTGCAGCATAAATTTCCTTTCGGCTCAGATATTCAAGTCCTGCCAGATAGTGGCGTTCGGCTTCCTCGGCATCTTTTTCCCGAAACCGCTGCAGGTAATCCTTCACCAATTGTTGTTTTGGGTCGAGTAGCTGCACTGCTTCAAAAATGCGTCGCGCTTCCGAATCGGATGAGTCGTAGAGCTCGACGGCTCTTCGGACCCATGTTTCGATTTCCGGTTTGGCCGCGGCAGAAAGAGCAGCCAGGTGCTTGCGGAGTTTGGGATGCAAAGGGTTGATTTTTGCTGCTTCCGTAAGGAGGAAAGCTGCCTCCAAAGTCCTCTTTTCAGCCAAGCGCTGCAGCGCCAGAGAACTGAGCGAGTCGATCAATCGTTCGTCTTGCTTAACGAGCAGCTCAACTCCCTCATACAGCGCCCGCGCATTGGTGTGATCTTTATCATAATACAAGGCTTTGCGGGCCTGCTGCAGCGCCTCTGTTCGATGTCGCAGGCGCAGAGCTTCTTTGGCACGTTGGTAATGTCTTTCGGCGGCTGTAGTCGGCTCGTCACCAATCCGCAAGGAACCGCTTAACATCAGGCGTTGATCGCGTGAATCGAACGCAGCCTCGATCGCAAGCGGCTCTTTGCGCCACGATAGCCCATAATTTAATTTGCCATGACCTGTTTCAAGTCCCGCATAGGCGGTCAAAAATCGCCGCATCTCCCACGAAAAACCGATGTGATTGCTATTTCGGTCGTTTTTCCAACGCCGGCTGTAAAAAAGCGTGATTTTTTCGTACGGCATGCGGTAGGCAACGCCCGCGCCGAATTCATCGGCATTCTTTCCGCGAAAGAATGAAGCACCGAGCGAAATTCTATGTAGAAAAAAGCGGTAAAACGGCGAATAAGGAGTCGGCCTAGTAGCAGGCTGGAGCGAATAAAGGATTCCGATACGGCCTTCGAGGTTTTCCTCTTTGGCTTGTCGTACGGCAGCCAGGCTGCCGCCCAAAAACAGGCCATGGGAGAGTGATCGCGCAAAGGAGGCGCCAAGTTG
>JAPDPN010000012.1:3543-14824 GCA_034506455.1 Candidatus Zhuqueibacterota bacterium
GTGAGTCGTTCGGTAAGATTGGAAAAATTGCGAATATCCGAAAAGAGCAGAGTTACCTGCTTCATTTCCGCTTCGAGCGTTTTGCCTTTTGCTGTTCTTTCGCGGATCATTTTCAAAGTGGCAGGCGAGACGAACTTTTGCAGAACCAGGTTTTCGCGCAGGTGTTTGAGCATCAGATTGAACTCGACCGCCAATTTCCCCAGTTCATCCTGCGAGAGCACCGGTATCTCTGCTTCCAAATTTCCCTCACGGATACGCAGGACGCCGGTCTCCAGCTCGGAAATTTGGCGCGTCATTCTGTGGACGATGAAAAAAACAAAACCAATCGAGACCAAAGCAAGGGCTCCGGTGGCGTAAGCCATAATCAGCACCATTCTGTCTATCGGCGCGGTAATGGCGGCGGCGGAAAACCCCATAGACAGCGCGCCCAGATATAAAGAATCGCCGCTGGTCTTTTTTGCATAGAGCGGATAGATATACTCCAAAATATCGCCTTCCCGACGCAGGGATTGCGTCTGCAGCGAAGAAAAATAACGTTGTTCGCTTTCGCTCAGTCGGGCGTTCAAATTACTCGGGATGTTGTGTGCAATGACGACGCCGTAGCGATCAATGACCCTTGCATAAAGCAGGCCGGTAATTTTTTGGCTGCAGACTTCCAGAACAGCCTCGCGGATGGCTCCCAGAGGGGCGCTGCGGGCGTTCGGATTGTTGAGGTTTTTATAGTAAACCGGCAGTTCGTCGCGAATGCGCCGACCGGTCTGCTGCAAAGCAACTTGGCAAGTGCGCGAAAGACCTTCTGTGAGTTCCCGACGGCCGTTACGGGCAAAAATGACGAACAAAGCCGTCTCCATGCAGATGACCAAAAAGCCGATCAGAATGATGAACTTGGAGCGCAAGGAGAGAGAGTCCAGACACTTGCGGGCAGGAAATGAATTGCCTTGCAATTCGGGGTTGCCGGGAAAAGAGCGATTTTGACTGCCGTGTTTATCCGCGTGGGACATGACTGCAAATCCGCCGAATTTTTGCCCAAGGAGCCGATTAAACTTTTAGTCGCAGCATCTCCTGATTTTAACAGACGTTAGAATCTGCCGCGCGCTTCTTATTCCACTACGATGATTTCTTCCACCTGAAACGTCGCGTCTTTTTTCAGCTCCGGCGTCGGGTTGCCTGCATGTCTGCTGAGATAGATGATCGTATACAAGAGAATGAGCGCCGCCAAGAGAAGCCGCAACGGACTAGTTTTTGTCGGGGGCTTGCTGTGGCGGATTCTACGGAACTGAATGCGCGGTCTATCCGGATCGTTTTCTGGTTTGTAGTAGCGCGGGATGTACTCGAACTGTCGCGGCTGCTGTAATTTTAAAAACGACATGGCCATACCCCGCATAAATGGACTCATTGCTTGACAATATTCAAACAGAAACGATTCATAATGTCATAAACGCTGCCTCTTGCCGCCGGTGCCTGATTGACTGTGATGCAAAAGATTAAAGTGTCACCGCTGACGGCCTCTGCATAACCGCTCAAAGCCATTACCCCTTCCAGCGTCCCGGTTTTGGCGCGTATGCGGCCTCGACAGAGGGTGTCGCGCATGCGGTGCGCCAATGTGCCGTCTTGGCCGGCAATCGGCAGTGAAGCATAAAAGGCGGAATCGCTCTGCATAACATGCAGCAGCTTAATGAACGAAATCGGCGTTACGGCGCTTTTGCGCGACAAGCCGGAACCGTCGACGATCGAGTTTCCCTCCATAGGAATGTTGTTTTGTTTTGCCCATTTTTCGATCGCCGAAGCGCCCGACTCTGCACTGCCGATACCGAAAACCGCGAAACCGACGGCTTTGAACAGTGCCTCGGCTGCAAGATTATTGCTGTTCTTGTTAATATCTCTTACGATATCCTTCAGCGGTTCCGAAACGTGCACGAAAACCGGAGCATAGAGGGGATAAGTATATCCAGGCAGATCGTCCAGATCGACCAGCTCCGAATTGACTTGAATGCCTTTGCTTTCCAACGCTCGTCTCAAGACTTGGAGAGCATAAAGCGTCGGATTCCCTACCGGTAGAGTACGCTGCTCGGCAGGATAAGAAGCCCGCAAGGAGCCGCTCACGAGGATGCGGTCGCTGCCGCGTTGGCGTTCGACGTACAGACCGGCCGCCTTATCATCATCCACGGTTGTGCATCGATTTTCGATGCTGCCGTTGCGAATCCCGGGCGATAGGCGAACCGTACAAAGCTCTCCGGCTCGATTGCCCGGCGTAACAATCACTCCCACGCAGTTTCGATTGATGGTGAGGCCGCCTATCGGCGCCGAATAGGCCTGGAGCTCGTTCTCCCATCCCCAGCCCCAACCAAGAATCTGATCGTCAAAAACGCTGTCGTCGCCGATCAGGCGTCCGCGGATCTCTTTAACGCCGCGGCGTTTCAACATTGCCGCAAAACGGTTAAAGGAAGCGGAATCCGACATGCCCTCGTGCCAAGTGAGCGTCGGATCGCCGTCCCCTTTTAGGATAATGTCGCCGGTGAACACGCCCGCTCCGGTTCTGCCGCGCATAAAGATTCGCGTTTGAAACCGAAAATCATGACCTAATATCTGCAGCGCCGCAGCCGTGGTGAACAGCTTCATGGTCGAAGCCGGCAGAAAAGCCTTGAGCTCGTTATAGCGGTAGATAAAGTCGTTTTTAGATGGAGAGAAAACCGCCGCGCCCACAAACGAATGGCGTAATGCCGGCAGATTGAACAAAGAATCCAAACGCGCGGAGAGGTTCTGCGGCGATTTCGCATCTTTGGCGGAAATGTTTCGGTCGAGGTCGGCGGCCTGCGCCAAACAGAAAGCCGCCGCAAGCAGCAGAAGGAGTTTCTTTACAACCATTTTCGCAGTTCCGTTTTGTCACGGCGCAAAATACACAATCTATAAATCGAAAACAAGGAAAGAAATTTGATTTGTTTATTCTATCAAGCGCTTTGATTTGAGCCTGACGATTGCTAATTTTTGCCATTCTTTATCAGGAGGACGAATGTCTGCAGGCAAAGAGTTTGAAAAACTGGTCGAGATCATGGCCAAGCTGCGCAGCGATGAAGGATGCCCATGGGATCGGGAACAGACCCACAAATCGTTGCGTCGACATCTCCTCGAGGAGGCGTACGAGGTGATCGAGGCCATCGACAGCGAAAACCCTGAGCAGCTAAAGACCGAATTGGGTGACCTGCTTTTGCAGGTGGTTTTTCACGCCCAGCTTGCGGCCGAGGCGGGTCATTTCAGCATCGAGCAGGTCGTCGAATCGATTAACGAAAAGCTCATTCGCCGACATCCCCATGTTTTCGGCGAGGCCGTGATTCGCACCGCTCAGGAGCAAATAGTAGCTTGGGAGAAAAGCAAACTAAAAAGGGAAGGCAAGAAATCGGTTATCGACGGCGTTCCCAAACATCTTCCGGCGCTGCTGCGTGCGCATCGGCTGCAGAGTAAAGCCGCCGCCGTAGGATTCGATTGGCCTCAAGCCGAGCCGGTGTGGGAAAAGCTGGAAGAAGAAATTCGCGAGCTCAAAGAGGCTGTGGCGGCACAAAACGAGTCTCATATCGAAGAAGAGTTCGGCGACCTGTTGTTTACGCTGGTCAATTTGGGCCGCTTTATCAAGGTCGAACCCGAAGAGGCGTTGCGCCGGACCATCGAAAAATTCGAGCGCCGGTTTCGACAAGTGGAAGCGCAGCTGCAGAACCAAGGCCGCAGCATGGCCGATGCAACTTTGGATGAGATGGATCGGGAGTGGGAAAACGTCAAAAAGGCGGAGCAGCGAAAAGCTGACTGACTTTATTCGATGCTTCGAAAAGGGGTTTTAAGGCATCCCACGTTTCATAGAGTCCCTGCGGAAGAACTTTGGTGTGCCCCGTGATCGGCATATAGTTGGTATCTCCCTCCCAACGCGGCACGATGTGAAAGTGAAGGTGATCGTCAATACCGGCGCCGGCAGTCTTGCCTAAATTCATGCCGATGTTCATGCCGTGCGGTTTCATGCCGCGGTTAAGCACGCTGCAGCATCTCGTCAGCAGATACATCATCTCCTGCCGTTCTTCATCAGACAGATCTTCCAATCGCGATAGATGACGATAAGGCACCACCATCAGATGACCGTTGTTGTAGGGATAATAGTTCATGATGACAAAGCAGGAGGCGCCGCGATGGAGAATTAAATTGCTGCGGTCGTCTTTTTCCTTCGGTTTTGTGCAGAAAATACAGCCCTCGGGTTTTGGGGTGAGAATATATTCCATCCGCCAAGGCGCCCAAAGATATTCCATGATGCCGCTGCTCCAGTTTGATAAAAGGATGATAAAAAAGGGGTGCAGGGAAAACTGCACCCCTTGAACTTCTCAGGCTTCCGCTTTCGATTCGGCGATGATCTTGGCCTCCAATTCCTTGGGAACGGGGCTGTAATGCGAAAACTTGCGAGTATAGGCTGCCCGACCGCTGGTCAATGAGCGAAGCGTCGTGGCATAGTTATGCAGTTCGGCTAGAGGCACGTGCGCTTTCACCAGTTGGAATTTTCCCTGCGAATCGGTGCTGAGAATCTTGCCGCGCCGGCTGGAGAGATCGCCCATGATGTCGCCCATGTTCTCTTCGGGACATTTGACCGTGACTTCGTAGATCGGCTCCAGCAGGATCGGCTTGGCGTTCTGAACCGCCATCTTGAACACTTCGCGGCCGGCAATCTGGAAGGCAATGTCTTTCGAATCGACCGGATGCTCTTTGCCGTCATACACAACCGCCTTTACATCGACGATTTTGTAGCCGGCCATCACGCCTTCCTCCAGAACCTGCTTGACGCCTTTTTCGATCGACGGGATAAAAGTCGAAGAAATGGCGCCGCCGACGACTTCGCTGGTAAATTCAAAACCGCCGCCGCGCGGCAACGGCTCGATCCGCATCCACACCTCGGCAAATTGACCGGCGCCGCCGGACTGCTTTTTATGCCGATACTTTTCATCGGCTTTGGCGGTAATGGTTTCGCGGTAAGGAATTTTCGGCTTTTTCTGTTCAACATCGACGCCGAAACGCTCCTTCAGCCGTTGGATGAGCACCGTCAGATGCAGTTCTCCCTGGCCCGAGACAACAGTCTGATGCAGCTCCGGATCGACGACCACCGTAAAGCTCGGGTCGATCTCGTTCAAGATGTGCAGGCCGTTGGAAATCTTGTCTTCGTCGCCCTTGCTCTTTGGAACCACGGCCACCTGCACCACCGGCTCGGCAAAGGTGATTTGCGGAAATTTAACCGGCCGCTTTTTTGAAGCCAGGGTGTCGCCGGTATGGGTGTCTTTCAGCTTGACCAACGCGCCGATGTCTCCTGCTTTGACGGCGGCGATCTCTTTACGGTTTTTGCCCAACAGCGAATAAATCTGCCCAATCTTTTCGGCGGATTTGCGCGTCGTATTGGCGACTTCGTCGCCCGGCTTGATCGTACCGGAATAAACGCGAATGAGTGAAAGCTCGCCGATGTGCGCTTCGGACATGGTCTTGAAAACAAAAGCGCTCATCTCCTCATTTTCGGCGCAGATGATTTCGACATCGTTGTCTGCTTCATCTTTGGCTTTGTAGGGCGAACGATCGACCGGCGAGGGGCCGTATTCACAGATAAAATCGAGCAGCGGCTGAACCCCCATGTTGCGGATCGCCGACCCGCAGAGCACCGGAAACAGCGTCTGTTTCACGATACCCGCCCGCAATCCGACGGCGATATCCTGCTCGCTCAATTCTCCCGCCTCGAAATACTTTTCGAGCACCGCGTCGTCGCTCTCGGCAATTTTTTCGATCAATGCCGTATGCAGCTCCTCGATCCGGCTTGCCAGCTCGGCCGGAACATCTTCCTCTTTGTATTTGCCGCTCTTGTCCGCGGCAAACGTCAGCTTTTTCTTGCGCAGCACATCAATAACGGCGTTAAATCCGTCGCCCTGATTGACGGGATAATGCACCGCAACGACGTTGTTGCCGTAGGCCTCCTTCAATGAAGTCAAAGCTTCATCAAATTTTGCGTGTTCCCGATCGAGCAGATTGACAAAAAAGAGTCGCGGTACACCGTACTCTTGTAGAATTTCAACCGCCGCGTCGGTGCCCACTTCGACGCCGTTAACCGCATTCACCAGAACGACGGCGAGGTCGGCTACCCGTAGACCGCAGCGCACCTCGCCGATAAAATCCGCATAGCCCGGCATATCGATGAGATTGATCTTGTTCTTTTTCCACTCGAATTGCAAAAGCGAGGCGCTGATGCTGATCTTGCGTTCGATTTCGTCGGAACGATAGTCCGATGCGGTGGTGCCGTCGTCGACCGAGCCGAAGCGGGTCGTCACTCCGGCGGAAAACAGCATCGCTTCACTCAGCGTGGTTTTGCCGATCGATTGGTGCGAGGCCAATCCTATATTTCGGATCTCAGAAGCTGCATAATCTTTCACATTTTCCTCCTTTTGCTTCGGGCGCTGCCCGGAGAACTGATTTGTAAGAATTTCTACAGATTTATCGTCTCATCGCCGCCGCGTTTTGCGGCACAGTCGGAATTTTGCTGCCGAAGAAGGCGCTTCAGTACTCTGCCGGTCGGGCTTTTCGGCAACTTTTCCAAGCATTCATAATATTTCGGCCGCTTATAGACCGGCAGACGTTCCTCGCAATAGCGATTGAGTGCCTGAATGTCCAACCTATGGCCCTTTTGCATGACAAGGCAGGCTTTGACTTCAGAGCCGTGCAGCGGATCGGGAACTCCGACAACCGCCGCTTCTGCTACACCGGGAAAATTGCAAAGTATCGTTTCGATTTCGCGCGGGAAAATTTCAAAGCCGCCCTTGTTGATGATTTCGTCCTTGCGCTCTAAAATATAAAGATAATTGTCCATATCCAAATAGCCGATGTCGCCGGTCGCCAGCCAGCCGTCCTGGAGTCGTTTGCGGCTTTCCTCGGGTTGATTGTGATAGCTTCGCATCAACGAGGGACTTTTGACAAAGATTTCGCCGCTCTGATTCGGCTTTTTGACTCTGCCCTCTTCATCGCGGATCTGCACTTCCACGCCCATCAACGGCAGACCAACGGCATTTTCACGGCGGTCCCGCTCCAGACGGGAAGAGGAAACCAGAGGCCCGGCTTCGGTAAGGCCGTAGGCCTTGAGGATCGGCACTTGAAACCGGTTTTCAAATTCTTCGATCAAATTTTGCGGCAAATAGCCGCCGTAACTGATCACATATTTGAGAGATGGAGAGGGAGCGGTGTTGTCGAGATTACAAATTGCCCGCAGCATACCCGGCACAGCGGGAAAAACGGTAATTGAGTGCTTGGAGACGGCCGCCACGACTTCATCAGCTTTAAAACGGGGCAGCAGCACCAAAGAGGATCCGGCCGTTAAACCGGCATGCATGATAAAGGTCTGGCCGAACGGGTGAAAAAGCGGAATTACCGCCAACAGGCGATCCTGCGGTGTAAGATGAAACATCTCGATGATGGTTTCGGCATTGGCCAGGACGGCTTCGTGAGTTAATTCCGCACCCAAAGCAACGTCCGAAATGCCGGATGTATAATTGATGATTGCCGGCTCGTCGGGCGACACCTCGACGAATTTTTCGAGAGGTTTGGAAGCGGCAATCAGTTGGGTCAGGGAATAAGTACCGGCGGGAATTTCTTCACCCAAATAGATAATCGTTCGGCATTGTTTTGCAGCGGCAACTGCCGCCGCCGTCTGCGGTTCGAATCCTTGCCAAGCGATAAGCAGCTTGGCGCCGGAATCATCCAATTGGCGGGCTAAATCACGAGGATCATTCATAAAGTTGAGCGGGACAACGATCCCGCCGATCGAGAGGATTGCGTAATAGCAGATCGGAAAATGTGGAACATTGGGCAGCAAAAGAGCCGCCCGATCTCCTTTCTGAATGCCGAGATGTTGCAGCGCCTCGGCAAGCCTTCTAAGCGCTTCAACGAAGCGGCTGTAACTCACCGTTGCGTCGCTGAATTTCAGCGCTGGCGCCTCAGGCCTTTGCTCGGCAGACTGCAGGATTTGTGAATGAAGCGTAGACAACTATTCTCCGAAAACCGATTTAAAGTCTGTTAAAATAGTTTGAATCATCATAAATGTCAAGAAAATTTTATCGGATTACTTACTGATTAAATTCAAATTATGGTGATGAGTCCGAATAGGATCTCTTTAAGATTTTTCGGTATTAACAATGCAGCTATATTTAACAATTAGCTTTTGATGACTGAAATCATTAACTTTTGCAGGATATTTGCAACGAATTTTTTAATTTATCTCAATGGACACATCGCCGATAAAAATTTTCAACTTGATGGATCGCGAGTGAAAAAAGCATCGAAAATTCGTCTTTTATTTTTGAGTTTGGCCGTTGTTATCCTCGTAACTGCGCCGGCTGTGGTTTGGCCGCGGGTTCAGCAGTCCGTCAGTAAATGGATGATTCTTACCATTATTCTTGACCGAATCCAGCGCTTTTATGTGGAAGAGCGGAATCCTGAAGAGCTCCTCGACTATGCCATCGACGGCGTCATGGCACATCTGGATCAGTATTCGCAATACTTGTCGCCGGAAGAAGCGAAAGAATATGCAAAGCGTTATCAAGGCTACTATGGTGTCGGTCTAAGCTTTCGACTGACCAGTCGAGGCTACATTGTCAGCTCGATTCAGCCCAAAAGTCCTGCGGCGGCAGCAGACGTGCGCATCGGCGACGCTGTGCTCAAAATCGACGGCCGCACCATTGCCAATCACTCGCTTCAGCAATTGGAACAGTTCATTTCGAGCCGTAGAGGGGAAGAGGTCGAGATCGAACTGATCCGACCACCCGAGAATCTCGCGGTCACCGTGAGGCCGGCCAAGCGGCAGATTGATCTTCCCTGCATTCCCTCTGCTTGTCTGCTCAACGACTCGATCGGATACATTCCTGTTTATCATTTTGGAACAACGGTTGCCGAGGAATTCGACCGTGTCTTTGATCAGCTTATACAGAACGGCATGAAGCGGCTGCTGCTCGATCTGCGCAACAATCCCGGCGGTGATTTATCTGCCGGCATTCACCTGGCTGAACGCCTGATTCCGCCTGGCAGACTAATTGCATACACCAAAGGTCGTACGCCCGAGTCCGAAGAGCAATACGTCTCATCGCCGCCGCGCCGATTGCCGACCCTGCCGCTGATTGTTTTGGTCAACGAAAAAAGTGCCAGCGATGCAGAAATTGTTGCGGGGGCTGTTCAGGATTGGGATCGCGGGCTTATCGTCGGACGTAGAACCTACGGCAAGGCGATGGTGCAGACCGAGTATCCTTTTCAGGACGGCTCGCTTTTGTTGTTGACGACGGCCCGCTTTTATACTCCATTGGGTCGTTTGATTCAAAAAGATGGAGGTAATGTTTCCGATCAAGTTTTTCGAACGCCGAAAGGTCGTAGGCTTACTGCCGGAGGCGGCATTGCACCGGATCATGAAATCACAAAAACAGGGGCAGTTTCGCCGTTAATAAAAAGGCTAAAAAGCTTTGCGATTGATCCGTTTTACGATTTTGCCGATTCCTGGGTGCTGCAGAACGGCTCGATGTCCTATGCGGATATCCAAACTTTTCTCAATCAGTTCGTCGTAACCGAGGAGCTGTTGCGAAAATTTTTTGAATATTCGGTGTCTCGACGCCTGTCGATTGGAACGATAGAGTTTGAGCAGAATAAAAAGGAAGCGGCGGACGAGTTGTTTATAGCTGTGGCTTATCGTCTGTTCGGAGAAGAGGGAAGAATTGCCGCATCGGCGAGCAGGGATGAAGAAGTCATCAACAGTTTGACCTTTTTTGATGAAGCCGCTCGACTTTTGGCAAAGTGACGCGCCTTGAAAAGCAGGATGAAAAATTGATTATCGGTGTTATAGTACCCTGACCTTTGGGCCTTTGGGAATCGATGAGCGCCGAACGCCAGGCAAAAATCTTGATTGTCAACGATGTTCCGCCGAACCTTGAGTTGCTGAGGTCGTTTTTAGATTCGGAAAACTATCGAATATTTTCCGCCCGTAACTGCGAGGAAGCGCTGAAGGTGGTAGATGAAAACGAACCTGACCTGATCATCTTGGACGTGACGATGTCGAATGCAGGCAGCGTCGAAACTTGTAGACAAATCAAGGCGGCGGATCGGGCCAAGTATACGCCGATCATTATGGTGACCGGAACGAACGAATCCGAAAGCAAGATTTTGGGCCTTGAAGCGGGCGCAGACGATTTCGTCGGCAAACCTCTTAACAAAATTGAGCTCTTAACGCGGGTGCGCTCGCTGCTGCGGGTAAAGATGCTGCACGATCAGCTGCAGGAAAAGATCGCTCAGCTCGAGCGGGCAAAGGAAAGGCTCAAAGAACTGGCCGTCACCGACGGCTTGACGTCATTGTACAATTACCGCCATTTCAAAGACGCGCTGACCATGGAAATTCGCCGTGCGGAACGCCACAAAACGCCCCTCTCGTTGATTATGTTCGACATTGACGATTTCAAACTCTACAACGATCGTCACGGACATTTGGCAGGCGACAAAGTATTGCAGCAATTGGCGTCTTTGGTGATGAAAAATATTCGGCGCATTGATGTGGCGGCGCGCTATGGAGGCGAAGAGTTTGCCGTCATTCTTCCCGGTACGACCGCGGAGAACGCCCTCTTTGTCGCCGAAAAATTGCGCGGATTGGTCGAGAACCATCCCTTTCCGCGTCGGGAGACTCAGCCGAACGGCAGAATCACCATCAGTGTTGGTGTGGCTTCCTATTCTCCCGCATTGAATACGTTCGAAGCGTTGGTCGACTGCGCCGACAAACGGCTTTATATGGCGAAAGCAAAGGGAAAGAACATTGTCGTTTTTGAGGGAGGTTGTTGATTATGGCGGAATGGATTCGAGAGCAGCTTAGAAGCCGCATCTTCCGCCGCTTGTTCTGGGCAACCCTGGCGGCTGCCGAAGCGCCGATCTTTGCCGTGCTTTTTTTAGAAATTCTTCACCCTGTCGGGGGGCGGATCCTTTGGAAAATTCTGTTTCTGCCCCCGATGGCCGCCGTTGTCGCCGGATTGATTGCCTTTTATCTTTCGCGCATCATTACCCGGCCGATTTCTGAGTTCGAGAAGAGCGCCACTAAAATCGCCCGCGGCGATTTTAGCCACGAAATCAAGGTTTTTAACGACGATGAGATCGGCAGGCTCGCCAAGCTGTTCAATTACATGACCATCGAGCTCCGACGGCTCGATCGAATGAATTTGGCTAAAATCATCGAAGAACGGCGAAAGTTTGAGACAATTATCCGCAA
>JAPDPN010000012.1:14924-25611 GCA_034506455.1 Candidatus Zhuqueibacterota bacterium
ACGACGATGAGATCGGCAGGCTCGCCAAGCTGTTCAATTACATGACCATCGAGCTCCGACGGCTCGATCGAATGAATTTGGCTAAAATCATCGAAGAACGGCGAAAGTTTGAGACAATTATCCGCAACATCGCCGACGGTGTAATCATCACCGACCCGCAGTTGAACATCACGGTCGTCAACGAAACCTTTCGAAAATGGTACGGCCTTAAATCGACTGAACTGACAGGACGCCCTTATTCCGAAGTGATCAACGAAAAAAAGCTGCAACAATTGATCGAGGAGGCAACTTTTAAGGAAAAGGCGGTTTTGCCGGCGGTCGAGTTCTCCATCAAGCCTGTGGGGGAATGGAAAGAGCGTGTTCTGCAGGCACGAGCCGCACGCGTGCTGCAGGATGACGGAGTGCTCATCGGAGTGGTTACAATTTTGCGCGACATTACTCAGCAAAAAGAGATCGACCGGATGAAGACCGAGTTGGTCTCCATGGTGGCGCACGAGCTGCGCTCGCCCCTGACCAGCATTACCGGATTCAGCGAGCTGCTTTTGGACGAAGACATTTCGCGGGAACAAGCCGAAGAGTATGCCCGCATCATCTTGACCGAAGCTACGCGCTTGAGCGAGCTGATCAACAAGTTCCTCGACATCTCGCGCATCGAATCCGGACGCATTCAACCGAAAAAGTCCGACATCGATCTCAACGACACGGTGCAGATGGTTATCGGCAACAACTCTTTCCTGGCGGCGCAAAAGGAAATCAAAGTCGAGATTCACGAAGCCCCGAACCTGCCCAAGGTGCGTGCCGATGCGGGTATGATGGAGCAGGTTTTCCTCAACCTGTTCTCCAACGCCGTTAAATACAGCCCGCCGAACACGCGCATCGACATTGTGCTGCGCAGCACCGACTCCAGCGTCATCGTCGAGTTTCACGATCAGGGTTACGGCATTCCGCGCGATGCCCTGCCACGCATCTTTGATAAATTTTTCCGCGTAACCGAAAACGAAAAGGTGCGCGAAGTTGTCGGAACGGGTTTAGGTTTGGCGCTGGTCAAGCAGATCGTCGATCTGCACGGCGGCCATTTGGAGGTGGAAAGTCAGGTCGGAAAAGGTTCAGTCTTTAGCGTCCATTTGCCGCGCGCCAATGTAAAACGGCAAACCTTACCGCTCGATGTGGCGGATGACATCATTCGTTGAAAGACAAAACGAAAGTGCCGCTGATTAATGCTTTGCAGTTAGGGGGATAAAGGAAGGCCGCTCAGATATAAAGCGAGGCGTTCTCGAGGATGATTTTTCCGTCGATTTCTACGCCCGCATTGGCTACAACGAGATCGATATGAAGGGGGCAGGTGTTGTTGCCGCCGAAGGATACATTGTTACCCAACCCGATATGAATTGAGCCCAACACCTTTTCGTCCTCCAGCGTACAACCGCTGAGAATCGCGGCTTCGTTGGTGCCGATGCCGAATTCGGCTATCACGCGCGAAGCCGGTCCTGCTTCGGTCAACAGTCGGCTCAGGCGTTTCGCCTCCGGGCCGCCGCTTACCCGCACTGCGCGCCCATCTTTGATAATGACTTTGGTTTTTTCGCCGTCTCCTCCCGCTGTGCCTAAAAGACTGTCGGCGATCAAAACTCCTTCGCATCGGCCTTCCTGAGGCGCAACCGAGGCTTCTCCTGCGGGCAGATTTGAAAAAGCGCCTTTTTGATGGATCAGACCGGTGTCCGCATAGCCGCGTCGGCGGTCGATGGAAAGTCTCAGATCGGTGCCGTTCGGCGCCCATACGCGGACGTTTTTGCCGATGCTGAGAATATCGGCAAGCTTTCGGCTGCGCCGTGCGATTTGCTTAAAATCTGCATCCGCCAGGCGGGAAAAAGCGGCATGGGAGATGTTGGGAAGCGATGCAATGCGCGCACCGGCTCGACAGGCATTGCGCCGCGCGTCAGTGTGGGAGAACGAGGGAGAGGTCAGCGCTATAATCACATCGACCGTCTTCATAAACTCTGCGAGCGGCAAAGGAATCGACGTTACCGTAGTCTTGGCCATCTCCATCAGGAGGGTTTGTCTGGAGCGGCGAAGGCTCGCCTCATAAACAAGCCTGGCCAGGTCGGCGAGGTCTTCCGTCGTTACGATCAGGACGGTTTCATCCGATTGAATATTTAGACAACTTCCGACTACAACCTGCGCGGCCTTTTGTGCTTTGTTCATATTCCCCGCCTGACCTACGAAAGCTGTTCAGAGGTGCAACGCGATCAATTGTTGATGCGCCAACTGATTAATGAATAAGCCTACACGTTCATAAACCGGTTCGACCGCTTCACCGTATCGATCCCTCAAGGCGAGGGCGATCTCTTTGACCGGCGTTCGGCCGTCGATCTGCCGCCATATAAAGCCGCCGTATTCATCCAAATGCAGACGCACCGGAAGCGGCTCCCGAAAACGACGAAAAAACCTACCGAGTAATGGGATCGGCTGTCTGGGAAGGAGCAGAACGATTTTGCCTTCCTGCTCTTCAAAAGCCGCCGAACGGCTGGGGATCATTTCCAGAACGTTCGGCGGCTGTTGGGCACGACTTTTCTTCATGCTATTTTTGTTTGCTTTCTTCGGCCAGGCGCTTGAGCGGGTAATGAATTAAGACATAGCCGAGCAAAACGAACGTCGCCAATCCCAACCACCAAAACCCTTCGAATCCTTCGAGGCCGACGAGTTTTTTCAAATTGACGTTTGAAACGACCAATGCGGCTAAAAGAATGCCGACCAACGCCTCGCCTGCAACCAATCCCGAAGCTGTCAAAAGGCCTGTATTTTCGACCCCCGCCGCATCCTCCTCATTGCGGATGCGTTTGGCGGCCGCCCGATCAAGCAGCCATTTGATGATGCCGCCGATGAAAATGGCAAAGGTCGTGTTAAAGGGCAGATACATGCCGACGGAAATCAGCATGGGGGAAGGCGCTTCGAGGAGAATCAGCGCTGCGGCAAAGAGCATTCCGGCGATAACCAGAGGCCAGGCCATTTCGCCCGCCACGATGCCGCGGCTCATCATGGCCATGAGGCCAGCCTGCGGTGCGGGCAGAGCGTCGCTGCCGATACCGTTGGCTTTGTGCAAAAGCATGATCGGGATGACGAGCACCAACGAGGCGGCAGTCACGCCGATGAGACCTCCGATCTGCATTCTCCAGGGCGTTCCGCCCAACATATAGCCGACCTTCCAGTCCTGCATCATATCGCCCGCCACACCGGCCACACAGCAGACGACCGAAGCAACACCCAGCACCGCGGCGACGCCGGGATCGCCCTTCATGCCGACCAGAACCATCAACAAGGCGGCGATCAGCAGGGTGGAAAGCGTGAGGCCGGAAATCGGGTTGGAGGAGCTGCCGATGATGCCGACCAGATAGCCGGCGACGGCGGCAAAAACAAAGCCGGCAAAGGCCATGACAACCGCCGCCAAAACCGCCGAACCCCAATGACGACTGAAACTATGGTACAGCACGACCATGCAGATAACCAGCACGACGATCGCAAGAAGCACAAGGCCAAAGGGAGCATCCTTGTCGATGCGGGAGACGGTCTCGCCGCTTTTGCCGGCCGATTTAATATCCTGAAGACCGCGGCTCAAACCGCCGGCAAGGTTTTTCCGCATGCGGAAGAGCGTGTAAAAAGCGCCAACCAGCATGCCGCCGACGGCGATTTGTTTGACCGTCGATCCATATGCGGCTTTGGCGACCGCAAGCCAGTCGCCCCCTTCGGCAAAAGGCGAAAGAGAGTCGCCCATGAGAAAGAGAACGATCGGCATGAGAAACATCCAGCCGAACACACCGCCGGAAAAGGTAATGGCCGACAAGCGAAAACCGATGATGTAACCGACGCCGAGAAAAGCCGGCGAAGCCGAGGGGCTCATGAGCATCATCCCGCCGGAGCGGCTGAACTCTGCTTTGAGGCCGTCTGCCGTCTGCAGCATCTGACTTTTCGAGTTCAAAAGACGAACCACGGACGGATGAAAACGGAAAAAGCCGGCGACGGAATCGCGGATGATCTGCAGGCCGTTCTCGTTTTTCAAGAGTTCGAGGAGAGCTGCCAAGCCCATGGATCCAAATACGTACTTGGCGCCGGACTGACCACCCTGACCGGCCTTGACGATTTCAGCGCAGGCTTTGCTTTCGGGATAGGGAAGCGTGACATCCTCGATCAGCGAACGGCGCAGAATAATGACAAACAGCACCCCGAGGATACCGCCGACCAACATCAAGAGAGTGCTCTTCAAATAATCAAAGTCCTGCCACACCCCGGCAAGCACAAACGCCGGAATGGTGAAAATGGCGCCTGCCGCCAGAGCTTCGCCGACGGCGCCGGTCGTTCGCGCAAGGTTTTCTTCGAGAATCGTGCCTTTTAGCGGCTTTAGGACCGCCATAGCGATAACGGCAGCAGGAAATGTCGCCGCCACGGTCATCCCCGCCTTAAGGCCCAAATAGGCATTGGCTGCACCTAATATTGCCGCCAACAGCACGCCGAGCAACAACGCCCGCCAGGTCAACTCTTTCATGTCGGATGTCGCAGGGACATAGGGGGTATGCCCGCTTTTTGCCGGAGTTTCCATGATCTTCCTCCTCTATACTCTTTTTCGAGTGCCGGCATTTTAGCGAAAAATGTACAAAAGGTCAAGCGAAAAGGCGCTTGTGCGGTAACTATTGGATTTTATGGAATCTCTTTGTATATTTCTTATTGTTATGGCTTTGTTGAGCGACATCAGCCTCGGACAATATTGTCCTCGCGACTCTTTTATTCATCGCCTTGATCCGCGCACCAAGCTGCTCTCTGTTCTGTTTCTAATGACGGCGCTGCTCTTTTCTTTTCGATTATCGATTCTTATAGCCTTTTTCGCCGTCATCCTGGCAGCCGTTTTGGGCTCGCGTCTACCGGCGGCTTTGGTGCTTCGTAATCTGCGGCCGTTTTTATGGCTTTTTTTGCTCACCATTGCCGTACATTTGTTCTGGACGCCCGGGCGAGTTATCGCACGCCTGCCGATTATCCAGGCGGAAATCAGCGAGGAAGGGCTGCGCACCGGACTGTTTTACACAATTCGTCTGGCGCTTCTCATTATTGCGGCCGCCTTATTGACGCTGACGACCTCACCGGTTGAGCTGACCGACGGACTGGAGCGGCTGTTCAAGCCGCTGAAACGATTCCGCGTACCGGTCCACGAGATCGTCATGATGTTGACGTTAGCACTGCGTTTTATCCCGACTCTACTCGAAGAAGCTCAGAGAATCCGCAATGCCCAAATGTCGCGCGGCGTCTCTTTTGAAGGCAGCCTGATACAACGTATCCGAAATACGCTGCCGTTGATTCTGCCGCTGTTTTTCTCGGCTTTCCGCAGAGCCGATGAGTTGGCGATGGCCATGGATGCCCGATGCTATACCGGCGGAGACGGCCGTACCAGTTATACACAGCTTGCTTTTCGCTTTGCCGACTATGCGGTTCTGCTCTTTTCCGCCGCTCTGTTGCTGCCGACATTTTTCTTCTAGTTGCCGGAGGATGCTTGCGCAACATCAAGCTGACCGTGGAATATGACGGCACTGATTTTTGCGGATGGCAACGGCAGGCGGGCGACCGCACCGTGCAGGAGGCGATCGAACGTTCTTTGTCTCTTTTAACCGAAGAAACCGTAAAAGTGACGGCAGCCGGCCGCACCGATTCAGGCGTGCATGCAATCGGGCAGGTAATCAATTTCAAGACGGAAAGCCGCCTGCCCCTCGAAGCCTTTGTACGCGGCGGCAATTCGCGGCTGCCGAAGGACGTAAGGATCCTAAAGGCTGAAGAAATGCCGCTCGATTTCAGCGCCAGATATTCGGCCGTTGCCCGAGTTTACCGGTACTATATTTCGGATCGGCCGTCGGCCGTCGGCAGACAATACGCCTGGCATTATTGGCGTCCTCTGGCGCTCGAAAAGCTGCGTGAGTTCTGCCCGATCCTTTTAGGCGAACATGATTTTAAATCGTTCTGCCAAAGCGGCGCCGATGTCGATCACTTTATCTGCAATGTCCGATGGGCATGGTGGCAACGCAGCGAAACCGGTCTTGTCTTTGAAATCTGCGCCAACCGATTTCTTCATGCCATGGTGAGAATTTTGGTCGGTACTATGGTAGATCTTGTCAAAGATGAAAAAGGACCGAATGAATTGTTTCGCATTTTAGAGGCACGCGACCGCCGGGCAGCGGGACCTACCGCTCCGGCCTGCGGCCTTTTTTTAGTTCGAGTTTTTTATCCAAACGATCAGTAACCCAACTTATGAGGATGCATCATGCAACTGTTCATCGACTCTGCCAATCTTGACGAAATTCGCAAGGCTGTGGAATTAGGCCTTTGCGACGGCGTTACCACCAATCCGACTCTATTAGCTAAGGAAAAGGAATCGCCCGAAGAGATTTATCGTACGATTTGCGAAATGGTCAACGGACCAGTGTGTGCCGAAACGATCGGCCAGACGAAAGAAGAGATTATTGCCGAAGGAAGAAAGCTCAAATCCATTCATGATAATATTGTGGTCAAGATTCCCTGCACGCTCGACGGGCTGGCTGCCGTCCGCGTGCTGGAGCAGGAAAACATCCATACAAACGTCACGTTGATCTTTACGCCTCTGCAGGCGCTGCTTGCCGCCAAAGCCGGCGCCACCTACGTCTGCCCCTTCGTCGGCCGTCTGGATGACGCCGCCCATGAAGGCATGGAGCTCATCCGTCAAATCCTCGCCATTTTCGAAAACTATGGATTTTTAACCCAAGTGATCGTCGCGAGCGTGCGCGGAGTTATGCACGTGCTCGATTCAGCCCTGGCGGGTGCGCATGTAGTCACGGTTCCTTTTGCGGTGCTGGAAAAAATCGTCAAGCATCCCCTGACCGACGCAGGCGTTGCGGCTTTTTTGAAAGATTGGCAGAAAACCAAACGCCGCGCCTAACATGAGGATTAGGCCATGAAAAAAATCTCCGTTTTCAAGGGCTTTGCCCTCGGAGTATTGTTTGCCGCCGTCTTTTTTACGCTTTGCGAAGCGAACAAGTCCGCGCCTCGAACTTCATTCGGTTCGGCTGCGGCGAACCCTCAAAATGACGGCTCTTTGCTGCAAAATGACATTACAGCCTCGCGGCAAAACGCCATTACCAGAGCCGTCGCCAAAGTTAGTCCGGCTGTCGTCAGCATCAACGTTACTCAATTGCAGGAATATTACACCGGCAACCCCTTTCTGGACGACCCGTTCTGGCGGCAGTTCTTCCGCTACGATCGCATCATGCGCGAAGTGCACGGTTTGGGGTCAGGGTTCCTTTTTACCAAAGAGGGATACATTCTGACCAATCAGCACGTGGTGAATCGTGCCCATTCGATCGTCGTCACCCTGTCAGGCGGCGAAAAGTTCGATGCCGAATTGGTGGGTGAGGATTACAAGACCGATATTGCCGTTTTGAAGATTAAAGGCCGTGACTTTCCCGCCGCGCAACTGGGCAATTCGGACGATCTCATTATTGGCGAGTGGGTAATCGCAATGGGTAATCCATTCGGGCTGTTCGACATCGCCGCCAGACCGACGGTGACGGTCGGCGTGATCAGCGCGGTGGATATGGACTTTAGCGGCATGGTGCAGGATCGTCTTTACGAGGACATGATTCAGACCGACGCCTCGATCAACTCAGGCAACAGCGGCGGCCCGTTGATCAACGCCGCCGGAGAGGTCATCGGCATCAATACCTTTATCTACACCAGCGGTTCCACCGGCAGCGTCGGCGTGGGCTTTGCCATACCCATCAATCGCGTCAGGCTGATCGCAGCGGATCTGATCAAATACGGCTCGGTGCAGCGCGACATCTGGACGCAGATCCAGTTCGACGATATTACTCCCATGGTTGCCTATTATCTCCGTCTCCCCACGACCGACGGTGTCATAGTCACTAATGTCGAACGCAACAGCCCCTGGCAGGAGGCGGGTTTGGAGGCGGAGGACGTCATCCTCGAGATCGAAGGGAAGGCAATCCGTTCCAAAAAGGATGTCGAAAAGCTAAAGACTTTACTCAAGCCGCGCAAGGGTGAGGTCATCACGCTCAAGGTCTACCGCAACCGACGCATTTATCGGGCAGAGGTAAAGTTTTAGGAGGAAAAACGCATGATCGCCCGCTATACTCGTCCAGAAATGGGTGCTGTTTGGAGCGATGAAAACAAGTACCGTACCTGGTTGGCGGTAGAGATCGCCGCCTGCGAGGCGCAGGCCGAGCTGGGCCATATTCCGGCTGAAGCGGTCGAGGTCATCAAACAAAAGGCCTCGTTCGATGTTAATCGTATTCTCGAGATTGAGGAGACCGTCAAGCACGACGTCATAGCGTTTTTGACCAATGTGGCCGAGTTCGTGGGACCGGAGGCCCGCTACATACATTTGGGCATGACCTCCTCCGATCTTTTGGACACCGCTTTGGCGCTGCAGATGCGCGAGGCGGCCCGCATCATTCTCCAGGATATCGACGCGCTGCTGACGGTGTTGAAACGCCTGGCTTTGGAGCACAAATATACGGTCTGCATCGGACGGAGCCACGGCATTCACGCGGAACCCACGACGTTCGGACTCAAGGCGGCGCTCTGGTACGACGAGATGCGCCGCAATCGGGAGCGCTTTGAACGCGCCGCCAAAAACGCCGCCCGCGGCATGTTCTCCGGCGCAGTGGGCACCTTTGCTTACATCGATCCGCAAGTGCAGGAGATCGCCTGCGCCAAATTGGGACTCGATTCCACGCCCATCTCCACGCAGGTCATCCAGCGCGACGTCCATGCAGAGTATCTGATGATGTTGGCGCTGATCGGCTGCACGATCGAAAAGATTGCCGTCGAAATCCGTCACCTGCAGCGGACGGAGGTCAGGGAGGCTGAAGAGCCGTTTACCAAGGGACAAAAAGGCTCCTCGGCGATGCCGCACAAACGCAATCCGATCGCCAGCGAAAATTTGACCGGACTCGCCAGGCTGCTGCGCGCCAACGCCGGCGCCGCATTGGAGAACGTCGCACTTTGGCATGAAAGGGACATCAGCCATTCCTCGGTTGAGCGGGTCATCCTGCCGGACAGCACCATCCTTGCCGATTATGCCTTGGCTCGACTGACTCGGGTGCTCGACAATTTGGTGATCTATCCTGAAAACATGCGCAAAAACCTGGCTCTGACCAACGGATTGATCTTTTCCCAGGCCGTCCTGTTGGCTTTGACGGAAAGCGGCATGAGCCGCGAAGACGCCTACCGCATCGTCCAGAATCGATCCATGGAATGCTGGGAAACCGGAGGCGACTTTAAAAGCCTGCTGCTCAACGATGCGGAAGTAACGGCGCGCTTGACCAAAGAACAGATCGAAGCCTGTTTCGACGAAAGACGAGCGGTTCGGCATGTGGACACGATCTTTCGCCGCGTGGGATTGGAGGGTTAACGTGTACGTATCCTGTTGGATAACCAGGCAAGATTGGGAGATATTATGAGCAGAGAAGGCATACCGACCGTCTTGGGGTTGTTGGGGTTTGCAGCTTTTCTGGCTTTTCTGGGTTGGAAATACGGCAACGTGCTGATGTTGGTCATTGCCGGGCTGTTTGCCGGCGCAGGACTTTTTTCGATCTACTTTTTCCGCGATCCGTTGCGTATGCCGCCGAACGACCCGTTAGCCATCGTATCGCCGTGCGACGGAACCGTCATCGAGATCGAAAAAGTCGAGGAACCGGAGTACATGCAGGCCAAAGCGGAACGCATCTCGATCTTTATGTCGGTTTTCAACGTGCACGTCAACTATGTGCCTTACCGCGGCGTGGTGGAGTTTATGCGCTATGTTCACGGGCGGTATTATCGCGCCGATCTGCCGCAGGCGTCGAAGCACAACGTTCATATCCTTACCGGCGTTCTGACGCCCTACGGCAAAATGGTTTTCAAGCAGTCCACGGGGGCCATCGCCCGAAGATTAGTCAATCATCTCAAGATCGGCGACCAGGTACAGACCGGTCAAAAATTCGGCATCATCAAATTCGGATCGCGCATGGAGGTTTATCTTCCTGCGTGTGCAAAAGTGAACGTCAAGATAGGAGACAAGGTCACTGCCGGAGTAAGCGTGATCGCAAGAATCGATGAAAAAGAAAAATAGGCAATACCTGAACGTTCCAAACCTTTTCACCGCTGTCAATTTGTTCAGCGGTTTTCTTTCGGTTTTGATGACGCTGGGCGGCAATTACGTTGCCGCCGCTTGGTTGATCATCATGGCCGGTTTTTTCGACGCCATGGACGGCCGCATCGCCCGTATGACGGGCGTCAGCTCCGAGTTCGGCCTGCAGATGGACTCGCTCTCAGACGTCGTTTCAGCCGGAGTAGCGCCCTCGGTCCTTGTTTACCAGTTCCATTTTCGCCAATTGGGAAGCCACATCGCGCTCGGCATCATGGTGTCATTCCTGCCGCTGTTGTTCGCATCCTTTCGGCTCGCGCGATATAACGTCGTGTCGATGAGCGAAGGCCATTCCTCGGATTACATGGGGCTGCCGGCTCCGACCGCCGCTTCCACCATCAGCTCGGTCGTGCTGTTATATATGCACAGCGGCTGGGCGTTTCTGCTGCGGTTGCTGGTCATCCTGGTTCCGATCGTCTCCATCGCCATGGCGAGCGAAATTCGCTATGAAGGACTTCCCAGCTTCAACCTTAGAGA
>JAPDPN010000012.1:25711-41332 GCA_034506455.1 Candidatus Zhuqueibacterota bacterium
AAAAAGCTGCCTGAATTGGCCAAAGGCTTGGGGAAAGGCATTCGAGAATTCAAGAAAGCGCAGCAGGGCGAGTTCGACGAGCCGGAGGAGAAAAAGAAATCTTCGGATGAATAAACTGTTCCGCCTTTGTTCGTTTCTTTCCATTCATTCTTCGATTAAATAATTATTGCGGCAATTGAAAGACCCTAAGGAAAAGCAGTTTGCGGCTTTTCCTTTTTTTAGTTTATGCGGCTGTTGAAAGAAGCCAGGGATGATCTCTATGTTCAATTTGTCGAGTGATTATTCGTCCCAGTCCATGCTATTTAAGGCAGGAAAAGTTTCCTGTCGGGAAGTGGTTTCAGCATATTTAACTCAAATTGCTGAAAAGGCGGATCTGAACGCGTTTATCACCATCCTGGAAGATTCGGCTTTGGCGCAGGCGGAAAAAGTGGACGCCAAGATCCAGGCCGGAACCGCCGGCAAGTTGGCGGGCATGGTGCTTGCGGTAAAAGATCTGATCGTCATGCGCGGTGCGCCGACCACCTGCGGATCGAAAATTTTGTCCAACTATTACTCGCCTTACGATGCCGCCGTCATTGAAAAACTGGCGGCAGAGGATGTTGTTTTCATCGGCAAGACGAACCTCGACGAATTCGGCATGGGTTCATCCAATGAAACTTCCTATTTTGGACCTGTGCGAAATCCCCATGATCCGCAAAGAGTCCCCGGCGGTTCTTCGGGCGGCTCAGCGGCGGCCGTTGCGGCAAATCTCTGTACCGCCGCTTTGGGTACGGATACCGGCGGTTCGATTCGTCAGCCCGCAGCGATGTGCGGCATCGTCGGCCTCAAACCGACGTACGGTCGAGTTTCGCGCTTTGGACTCGTGGCGTACGCCTCATCGCTCGATCAAATCGGCCCCATCACTCGCTCCGTCGCCGATGCGGCGCTGCTTCTCAACGTCATAGCCGGTCATGACCCCCGCGATTCCACATCGGTCGATGTTCCCACGGATGATTATTTATCCTTCCTGGATCGCGGCGTGGAAAAGATCAAAATCGGCATGCCGAAGGAGTACTTTGGTGCGGGTGTAGATCAGGATATCGTTGCCGCCATCGAACGGCAGATCGGTTTGCTCGAAAAAGGCGGCGCCGAGATTGTTCAAGTTTCGCTTCCTCATACCGAATACGCCGTTGCCGCCTATTATCTCATCGCTTCGGCCGAGGCTTCGTCCAATTTGGCGCGCTACGACGGCGCCCGCTATGGCGTCCGGCATCCGGAGGCCAAGACGCTTCAAGAGATGTACATCAAAAGCCGAAGCGACGGTTTCGGCGCTGAAGTCAAGCGACGGATCATGCTCGGCACTTACGTGCTCTCTGCGGGCTATTACGACGCCTACTATCGCAAGGCCCAGCAGGTGCGTACGCTGATCAAGCGCGATTTCGAGCGGGCCTTTCAGCAGGTCGACTGCCTGCTGACCCCAGTTTCGCCGACCACCGCGTTTAAGATTGGCGAAAAGACCGGAGATCCGCTGCAGATGTACCTCTCCGATGTCTTTACCGTCTCCTGCAATCTTGCCGGTTTGCCGGGATTGAGCGTACCTTGCGGCAGGGATCGCAACAATATGCCCATCGGCGTGCAGCTTTTGGCAAAGCCCTTTGACGAGGGCAAACTGATTGCTGTCGGCAATTACATCGAATCGAACAACTCATTTATTCGGATCAGCCTATGATCTACGAGCCCGTCATCGGCCTGGAAATCCATATCCAGCTCAAAACCGCCTCGAAAATTTTTTGCGGATGTTCCACCCGCTTCGGTTCTTTGCCCAACACGCAGGTGTGTCCGGTCTGTCTGGGGCTGCCCGGATCTTTGCCGGTGCTCAATCGCCGGGCAGTGGAATATGCCGCACGCTTGGCGTTGGCGCTGAACTGCCGGATCAATCCCTATTCCGTCTTTGCGCGCAAAAACTTTTTCTATCCCGACATGCCCAAGGGGTATCAGATTTCGCAATACGAACTGCCTTTCTGCCAGAACGGCTATTTTGACATTTACGTGTCAGGCACGACTCGGCGCATCGGCATTGCGCGGATCCATCTGGAAGAGGATGCGGGTAAATCTTTGCACGCAGAGTCATTTGTCGAGCGAAACGAAACGCTGATCGACCTCAACCGCAGCGGTATGCCCCTGTGCGAAGTGGTCACCGAGCCGGATTTTCGTTCTCCTCAGGAAGCCGTCGAATTCCTGGTGCGCCTGCGCGAGTTGGTCGTCTTTCTCGGCATCTGCGACGGAAATATGGAAGAAGGGAGCCTGCGCTGCGACGCGAACATCTCCATCCGGCCGAAAGGAGAGGCAGCATTCGGCGTTAAAACCGAGTTGAAGAACATGAATTCCTTCCGCGCCGTGGAAAAGGCGCTTGAATACGAGATCCATCGCCAGGAGCTGGTGCTGGACGGCGGCGGTCAGATCGAACAGCAGACTCTGCTTTGGGATGCCGGCCGCAACGTCGCTTCGGTCATGCGGACCAAAGAAGAGTCGCACGATTACCGCTATTTCCCCGATCCCGATCTGGTGCCGCTTACCTTTTCTGTCGAGCAGATCGAAGAGATCCGTCGTTCCATGCCGGAACTGCCGGATGAAAAGCGCAAACGCTTCGTCGCTCATTACCGCCTATCGGAATACGATGCCATGGTGCTGACCGAATCGCCAGAGCTGGCCGATTACTTTGAAGCAGCCGCCAAAAGCGTCAAAGACAAAAAAGCGGCGGCCAATTGGGTGACGGGATTAGTCATGAAGGCGATCAAGGAGACCGGCAGTCCGCCGGATCGATTACTATTTACGCCTGCCCATTTGACCGAGCTGCTGCATCTTCTTGAAGAACGGCAGATCAGTTCAACGGCAGCCAAGCAGATTTTTGAAGTGTGCGTCGCGACGGGCAAAATGCCCGCTGTTGTTATGAACGAGCTCGGCCTACGGCAAGTCGAAGATACGAATTTCATCGACCAAGCGATTGCTCAAGTTCTTGCCGATTTCCCCGCCGAGGTCGATTCTTACGTTAGAGGCAACGATAAAGTCTTTGCCTACCTTATGGGACAAGTCATGCGCGCTACGGCGGGGAAGGCGGCTCCTCAGGTTGTTGCGCAAATGTTGCGGGCACGACTGGAGAAGATCAAATCGGGAGCTGCCTGATTCGTATTTTGCAGCGCCTTTTGTTCCCAGCCTGCCAACCCTTGTGTTTCTTTTTTTGAAGCGTGAAATAAAAAGAATACTTTTTGACATTTGCAAAATATTCTTAAATTGTCGGATGTAAACGAGGAAAACAGGGAAAATTCTGTTAATGGTTACGACTGCTGATTTCAAAACCGGCCTAATCATTAAAGTGGAAGACGAACTCTATTCCATCGTCGAGTTTCAGCACGTAAAGATGGCGCGGGGCAGCGCCTTTACACGGACCAAGATCAAATCTCTGCAAAGCGGTCGCGTGCTCGAACGCACCTTTCGCGGCAGCGATAAATTCGAAGCCCCGAACGTGGAGCGACGCCAAATGCAGTTTCTCTACCGCGACGGGAACCTGCTCGTCTGCATGGACAACGTGACTTTTGAACAAATCACCATCGCCGAAGCGATGATGACACCTTCTACGGAATTTCTCAAGGAAGGGCAGCAGGTAACGCTTTTGCTGAACGGCGAAACGCCGATCGCTGCGGAAATGCCCAATTTTGTCGAGTTGGAGGTTATCGAAACCGAGCCCGGCTTTAAAGGCGATACGGTTTCGGGAGCCGTCAAACCGGCCGTGGTCGAAACCGGCGGCCGCGTGTCGGTACCGCTTTTCGTCGAGATCGGAGATATGATCAAGATCGACACTCGTTCATCAACTTATTTGGAACGAGTGAACCGATAGGAGGAGGGATTAGGAGCAGCCCATGAAAGTCAAACAGCTATACGAGCTTGTCAAGCTGATCGAACAGAGCTCAATCGATGAGATCGAGGTGCGGGAGTGGTTCGGACAACGCATCCGCATCCGCAAGAATGTCGGTTCGGCGGTTTCCGTAGCGACGGCCGTTGCGCCGCCTGCGCCTGTCTTGCCCACGCCACCCGTTGCAGCGCCTGCTCAGAAAGGCCCCGAGCCATCGGCAGCCAAGCAGGAAGATGAATCCCGCTACTTCCAAGTCCGTGCGCCGATGGTCGGCACATTTTACCGCGCTCCGGCGCCGGATGCCGAACCGTTTGTCAAAGAAGGAGACATAGTGGCGAAAGGCCAGACGCTCTGCATCATCGAGGCTATGAAGCTGATGAACGAGATCGAATCCGAAGTGGCCGGCAGAATCGTCAAAATATTGGCGGCAAACGCTCAGCCGATTGAATATAATCAGGTGCTTTTCCTCATCGATCCTTCATAAGGGTAGAGCGGCTGTGTTCAACAAGATTCTTATTGCCAATCGGGGAGAGATTGCTCTGCGCGTCATTCGCGCCTGCAAGGAGCTGGGTATTGCAACCGTCGCCGTTTACAGCGAAGCGGATCGCGACAGTCTCCACGTCCGCTTTGCCGACGAGGCAGTCTGCATCGGTCCTGGGCCAAGCGCTAAAAGCTATCTGCATATTCCCAATCTCATCAGCGCGGCAGAGATTACCAATGCCGACGCCGTACATCCGGGCTACGGGTTTTTGTCGGAAAATGCCCATTTCGCAGAAATCTGTGAATCCTGCGGCTTGCGCTTCATTGGTCCTTCTTCCACGGTAATTGCGCAGATGGGGGACAAGGCTTTCGCCAAAGCCGCCATGAAAAAGGCCGGGGTGCCGACCATTCCGGGTTCCGACGGGGTTGTCTCCTCTATCAAAGAAGCCGAAAAAGTCGCCAAAGAAATCGGTTTTCCCATCATCATCAAGGCGGTGGCGGGAGGCGGCGGCCGCGGCATGCGTGTCGTCAGAAGTATGAGCGAGCTCGAAAATGCATACAACTCGGCCCGCACCGAAGCCGAGGCTGCTTTCGGCAATCCCGGAATTTACATCGAAAAGTTTTTCGAACAGCCTCGCCATATCGAGGTGCAGCTTTTGGGCGATCTGCACGGCAATGTCGTTTCGTTGGGCGAAAGAGAATGTTCGATCCAGCGCAAGCACCAAAAGTTAATCGAAGAGTCGCCCTCCCCGGCAGTCGATCAGGCGACGCGCGAAAAGCTTAATGCGGCGGCCGTACGCGGAGCAATGCAGGTCGGATATAACAGCGCCGGCACCATCGAGTTTCTCATGGATGAAAACAAAAATTTTTATTTTATGGAAATGAACACCCGCATTCAGGTGGAACATCCGGTTACCGAGGAGGTGTTTGACATCGACTTGGTGAAGGAGCAGATCGCCGTCGCTGCAGGAAAGCAAATCCCTGAAAAGCTGAAAGGCTACCGAATGCGCGGCCATGCCATCGAATGCCGCATCAATGCCGAGGATCCGCGCGCCGGCTTTCGGCCTTCTCCGGGCGTCATTACCACGCTGCACACGCCGGGAGGCGTCGGGGTTCGGGTGGATACTCATGCCTACGCTCAATACGCTATCCCGCCGTTTTACGATTCGCTGATTGCCAAGCTGATCACCCACGGCCGCGACCGCGACGAGGCCATTGAACGGATGGTGCGGGCGCTCGAAGAGTTTGTCATCGAAGGCATTGCCACGACGATCCCGTTGCACAAGGCGATCATCAACACGCCGGAATTCCGTTCCGGGAATTTCAACACCAAATTTTTGGAAACCGTCGATTTGAAATATTAAAATTGATTGCGAATGATTTTTCAAACTCACATCAAGAGGTCAACATGCAGATACCGGCAAAATTAAAGTACACCGAAGAGCATGAATGGGTGGACGTCGAGGGCGACATCGCCGTCATCGGCATCACCGATTACGCTCAAAGCGAACTGGGTGACTTGGTGCACATTGAACTGCCGCAAGTAGGCGATACTGTAACGCAAATGGAGTCGTTTGGTACGGTTGAGGCAGTGAAAGCAGCGAGTGATCTGTATGCGCCGGTCAGCGGCACAGTCGTCGAGGTAAACACCGACCTGCAGGATCGGCCGGATCTTGTGAACAAAGACCCTTACGGCGCGGGCTGGATGATCAAGGTCAAGCTGTCGGATCCATCCGAGTTGGACCGTCTCTTGGACGCGGAAAAGTACAAATCTATGATTTCTTGATGCTGCGCACGCATGAAAATTTTTGATCTTTTTGCGAACAATCGACCCTAAGCGTGCATTTTTTCGCGCGGGTGTGGCATGGACGGGGCAAAGTGTAAAAATAGGGCTTCGGCATTTGCACGGAGATTAAATATTCAACATATTGTAAATATGATAATTAAGAATATTTTTTAGAAATGCGGATACGTCCAATTTTAATGTAGATTATTTCGATTGCCGGCATTATTATTGTTTAGTAATATTTGTCAGGAAAAGAAAGGAACTTTTGCGGTTTATAAGAGTTTATATCAGCAAAAAGAGAGGAGATCCTTTTAGACCCTTCGCTACAGATTAAAGTTTTTCAAGTTCGAAAATCTTTGTATATTAGTACTGGTTTTTTTGATTGTTAAGCGAAAAGGTTCAAAGGGATCCCTCTCTGCAGCCGAATGGATGACGGCTTACTTATGGTGGAGAGCGGGTCGTCATTTGTTCGGCTATTTTTTTGAAATCAACTTTAGCATCATAATTTGGAGGAAACAATGAGGAAGGTTTTTCTTTTCCTGATGGTCGCTGTGATGGGTGTAACGGGATGGGTTTCATCCGCCTACGCCGTAAGCGAAGCGGCGGTATTATCGCTGATGATCTCTCCGGGTGCCCGCGCCGCCGGAATGGGGGAGGCGTTCGTTGCCTTGGCCGATGATGCGACAGCTACCTATTGGAATCCCGCCGGTTTGGCTTTTCAATACGGCAAGGAACTGCATTTCATGCATGTCAACTGGCTGCCGGAATTCGGGAACGATATGTTCTATGATTTCGCCACCTATATTCATCATGTAGAAGGAATCGGTACTTTCGGTCTGAACGTCACCTATTTGAATTTAGGCGAGCAAATCCACACCGATGAAACCGGCGCCGAATTGGGCAAGTTCGGCAGCAATGAATATTCGATCGCTCTCACCTACGGCACCAAGATGTCGGAAAACTGGTCTGTAGGTCTGGGTATGCGCTATATCCGTTCGAATTTGGCCGGCGGAATCAAGGTCGGTGCCGAACAGGGCGAAGGAGTCGCCAACGGCTTTGCCTTTGACGTGGCCACCCTCTATAAATTCCCCTTTGCGCCCAAGCTTTCTTTCGGCGTCAATCTTTCCAACATGGGACCCAAGATTTCCTACATTGACGTGGCGCAGGCGGATCCTCTGCCGACCAATCTTCGGTTCGGCTTTGCCTACAAGCTGGTCGAGAGCGAATTCAACAAGCTTAGCCTGGTCATGGACGTCAACAAGCTGATGGTCACCCGCAACCGCGACGGCAGCACCGATCCGTTCTACAAGGCGCTGTTTACTTCTCCATGGACGATCGAAGAGGTCACTTATGACGAAAACAAAGAAGTGATCGCCAAAAAGACGCTATTTAACGGTACTGTCAGCGGCGGGATCGAGTACTGGTACAGCAACATCTTTGCGCTGCGTGCCGGCTATTATTGGGACGAGCCCGGCAAGGTCAAATACACCTCCTTCGGCGGCGGCATTCAGTACCACCTCTACCGCTTCGATTTCGGCTACGTCGCTGCGCCCGAAGGACACCCCCTTGCCAACACCATGAGATTTTCGCTGACCATCGGTTTTTAATCGAGTCGTCAAAACGATCATGAGCAAAAGGAAAGTCAATACTTCCTTTTGCTCATTTTTTTGATCAGCGGGATGTCCTCACTGTCTCACCTGCCATTATGATACAAAAGGACATGGGATGCGCTTGCCGAAAGTAAAACTCCTTGAGGTTGCTGCCGCAGTACTTTTTCTCTTTTCTTCAACTTCGCGCGCTGAGTTTCCGCGTCCCAGTGCCGCGATGATCAAAAGCCTGAGCTGGTCGAACGAACGAGCCGGGCGTTTGCTCTCAGAAGGCAGACGGCCTCGATTGCCCGACACCCTCAAAGTTTTGGCGCTACGGGTGCACTTTGTGCGGGACTCCTTGAAAACGACCACCGGCGACGGCACCTTTGACCTTTCCCAATCCGACGAATACCTCATTGATCGACCGCCGCACGATCGTGTCTATTTTGAGCATCAGTTGCTGGCCTTGCGCAACTATTTCTACACGGTCAGTAACGGCAAGTTGGTCATAGAATCCACGGTTTTGCCGAAAGGCCTGACCGACAGCTACGCGCTGCCGCACGACATGGTCTATTACAGCGGCGAAGAAGACGAGCAGCTGCAGAAACAACGGTGGGCGGAGCTGTTGCGCGACGCCGTCACGGTCGCTTACCAACGCGATGCCGATGTCTTCAGCCGTTTCGACGCCCTCGTTATTTTCCACGCCGGTGTGGGGCGAGATTTCGCTTTTGATTTCAATGAAACGCCTTTTGATATTCAGTCGGCTTATATTGATTTGGAGACGCTGCGCGAAACGTTGGGTTCAGGGGCTCCTGCCTACCGCGGTATCGAACTTGGTTCAACCGTAGTCACTGACGGCATTATTCTGCCCGAGACGCAGTGCCAGAAAGGCTACACTCTCGGCCTTCTGGGCACGGCCGCGTTGCTGATGGGCAGCAAGCTGGGCATGCCTGCTTTGTTTCAAACCGAGACTGGTCGGCCAGGGATCGGCAGGTGGGGGCTTATGGACCAAGGTTCCTACAACTTGTCCGGCTTGGTGCCTGCTCATCCCTCGGCCTGGGAAAAGGTGTTTATGGGGTGGGAAGAACCCTTGGTGGTCAATTCGCTCGAGCAGGCCGTTCTTGGCGCTTTTTCGACGCGTTCTGCTCCGCGAATTATCAAAGTGCCCATTCACGCTTCCGAATACTTTTTATTGGAAAACCGTCAACGCGACCCGAATGGCGACGGCGTAACTTTTGGTCGCGATGAAAACGGCCGCCGGCTGAAATTCGACGAGGCAGGCCGAATGGTCGCGGAAGAGGGATTGAGGGTTATAACCCGCGTCGATGAATATGATTTTGGTCTGCCGGGTTCGGGCATCCTGATTTGGCACATCGACGAACGTGTAATCGCCGAGCGCTTGGCCTCCAATACGATCAACAATGACCCAAATCGCCGCGGCGTCGATTTGATCGAATGCGACGGCCCGCAGGACATCGGCCAGGTCTATTCGATGTTCTCAGCCGGCGCCGGAACAGAGTCCGGGGACTATTGGGATCCGTACTGGGAGGATAACCTCTCTCACCGATATGTCAACAAAGACAGACCGGTCGAGTTTTCTTTGTATAGCATTCCCGCCAGCACCGCTCACGGACGCGCTTATTCGCACGTCCGCATAACGAATTTCGGCAAGCAGGACAGCGTCATGACGCTGTCGATCTATTCCGATTATCATCGTATGGGCTTTCCGCAGTTTACCGGCGCGCGCTTTTTTGACGGTTCTCTCGTGATGTTTACCGCGTCGACCAACGAAAAAGCGTTGGCGGCCGTATCCTCTGACGGACGACTGTTTGCCTGGAAGCTCGACGGTGCCAAGGTGATCGCCAACGAAGCGACCGTGCTTTATGAGAGCGCCTTGGGTGAAAAGACCGCCTATCCGCTTGCGCTGATCGGCCACACTTCAGCTTCCGTCGACCTGCCGCCCGCAGCGCTCGATTGGACCGCAGCAACTCCGGGAGAAGAGCTGATCACCGTCGATCGTCAAGGCGAGGTCATGATTTGGTCGGTTGTCGATGTAAATCGTGACGGCGCCGCCGATGTACTCGATCGGCTTCGGCTCGACTGTGTGCCGACGGCCGGTCCTATTCTCGTGAAAAGCAGGCAAGCGCCTTTACTTTATGTGGGAAGCCAAGACGGCAGAGTATTTGGTGTGCAGTCAATTGACGGCCGCCTGCGGTTGACGTTCGAATCTCGCGCTTCGGAGCAGCCGATTACGGCACTGCTTGCTTTTGCCAACCGATTGGTCGCGGCGGATGCTGCGGGCGTTGTTTCGATCTATGAAACCGGAGAGGGTGCTTTTCGTCGTTTGACGCAGATCGACAGCGGCATCAAAACCGGTCTCCGTTTGGTGCGCGGAAGCGAGGATGTAATCTATGCGGTCGGGACCCGCGGCGACTTCGTCGTTCTGCACCCAGACGGCAGCCTCTCCCGCGGCATTTCCGCGTCGGACTTTGATTCGATCGGCGCACCGGCAGTGGGGGATGCGGATCGCGACGGCGAAGTGGAGCTGCTCTTTTTCGACGGTCAACGCCTGGGGGTCTACAAGCGGACGGGAGTGACGGCGCTCAATTTTCCCTTTACCGTTCAACCGGCTTGGGAGCAGGAAATCTGTTCTTGTTCGCCCGTCTATGCCGGAAGTAAAAGCGGTCCCTTGATTTTTATCCCGATCGGTTCATTCCTTTATGCCGTGGATGAGCGCGGAAAGACCGCGCCCGGCTTTCCTCTCAGCTGCAGCGCCGAAATCACCGGTTCGCCTTTGCTTTGGATAGACGGCGACAATAAACTTTCCTTGTTCTGTCACACTGCCGACGGCTTTATTTATGCCTGGAAGACCGACCTGATTGTAACTCCTGAAAGCGTCTGGAGTCGTTTCAGCGGCGATTCCGGCAATACGTTTGCGTTCCTTCCGGCAGGTTTTTCCGGCGGATCGGAACGCAAGGAGGCGCCGTTGGAAAAGATGATCTTTTGCCATCCCAATCCCGCCTCAGAGCGGACGTTCATCCGCTATCAGCTGCGGCAGCAGGCCGAAGCGGTGAGCATTCGCATTTATGACATTGCCGGAGTTCTTGTCACCGAGATCAAGGACAATCCGACGCAGCCGGGCGTTCATGAGGCGGTGTGGGAGCTCGGCAGCGTGCAAAGCGGAGCGTATTTAGCTCGCGTCGAAATCCGCGGCGGCGATTCGTTGGTCAAATTTATCAAAATCGCGGTGATCAAGTGAAGCGTTGGACGGTTCTTTCGGTCGTTTTTCTTCTCTACGCAAGGCCTGTTTTGTATGGTCAGGAAATTAATGTACATCCAGAACTGCAATGGTTCACCATCAAAACCGAGCATTTTGAGATTCATTATCATGAAGGTGCAGAGCGGACGGCCCGAGCAGCGGCTAAAATTGCTGAAGAAATCTATGGGCCGATCACGCACTTTTACGGCTGGCGTCCCGACGGGACGATTCATTTTATCATCAAAGATCACGACGACAATTCGAACGGCGCGGCGTTTTACTATGATAACAAGGTTGAGATCTGGGCGCCGCAGATGAGTTTCATTTTGCGCGGCGAACACAATTGGCTGCGCAACGTCATGACGCACGAGTTTTCGCATATGGTCTCGCTCGGGGCGGCGCGCAAGCTGCCGCGTCAGATACCGGCTGCCTATTTCCAATGGATCAATTATGAGCCGGAGAAACGCGACGACGTGCTCTACGGCTATCCCAATCAGCTCGCTTCGTATGCCGTACCGATGACGGTCATGCCCATGTGGCTGGCGGAGGGTATGGCGCAGTACATGGCGCCTAATCTCGATTACGACCGCTGGGACACGCATCGCGACATGCTCATCCGCACGGCGGTCATGGAAGATAGATTGCCCGACTTTTCCGAGATGGGCGTGTTCGGCAGAAACAGCATCGGCAACGAAAGGACCTACAACACCGGATATGCGCTTACCCGCTATATTGCGCATCGCTGGGGACCGGAGGCTTTGCCGCGCTTGTCGCGGGCTTTGCGCAAGCCGCATCGATTTACTGTCCACGGGGCGCTTCGTGAGGTGACCGGTCTCGACGGCCGGCAATTATATGCCGAATGGAAGTCGCATCTCGAGACCTCCTATCGCGAACGGCTGAGCGTCGTTCTCTCTAATCGCCGCGAAGGCCGCAAGATCGTCGATAAAGGCATCGGCAACATTGCACCGGCCTGGTCGCCGGACGGAAAACGGCTGGCTTATTGCGGCAGCAAAACATCCGATTATTTGACGATGACCAACCTCATGCTGTATGATTTCGACAAGGGCAAGAGCGTCCCGCTCAAAACCGGCGTGAACAGCCGATTGGCTTGGTCTCCGGACGGCGGCACCATCCTCTACAGCCGCTTGCGCCGCAATCGTCATCAATCCCGATTTTTTGATCTGCATCTTTTCAACCTCAAGTCCAAAAAAGAAAAGCGGTTGACGCACGGTTTGCGCGTCGTCGATGCAGCCTGGTCGCCCGACGGCCGCGAGATCGTCGCCGTCACGCAAAAAGACGGCACGGAAAATCTTTTGCTGCTGAACAGCAGCGGCCAAGTCATTCGTCCCTTAACGCATTTTCAAAGCGGCGAAGGCGTTTACACCCCATGCTTTTCGCCCGACGGCCGCGAGGTCGTCTTTTCCCAGGCGCGGCGGCACGGCCGCGATCTCGTGCGCATCGATCTCGAAAGCGGCGAAATTCGCCCGTTGATCCGCAATCAGGGCGACGCCCGAGATCCTCACTTTGCTCCGGACGGTTCGCTCTTTTTCAGCTGGGACGTCACCGGCATCGCGAATATCTATCGATTGGCGCCCGGAGACACCACGCCGGTTCTGCTGACCAACGTCGTCGGCGGCGCTTTTATGCCGAGCGTTTCCTCCGACGGCCGATTGGCTTTTTCTCTTTTCGACGGCGAAGGCTATAAAATTGCCCTGCTTGATTCTTTAGAGAGTATTCCGCCGGAAAAGGCTTTTTATAGTGAGGCCTCGCATACGGCGACGGAGCTCGACAATCGCATCGACGCAGGACAATGGGTTTCGGTGCGTGAATACGACGACACCCGATTGCCCGACCTCGACGCCAAACCTTACACAATGACCTACGGCAAGTTGTCCTTCCTGCCGCGGCTGATGGTCGATTCGCTTCGACTCAAAGTCGGCACTTACTTTTATGCCAACGAAGTCCTCGACCGCTTTAATGTGCTCGGCGGCGCGGCAGTAAACGGCCGTCGCGACCTCGATATTTTTTCCATTTTCGAGTACCGCAACCTGCCGCCGACCCTTTTTGTCGAATTCTATTACTTTACCCGCAATGTCAAGCGCGAGATTGCGGTCATCGAGGATTATCCGCATAAAGTGCCGATCGATGTGCATTTTCGTTTGGTGGAAGGCGACGTCGGCGCTTACTATCCGGTTGCCGAGGATCAGACTGTGCGCCTCTCGGTTGTTCATTCCCGCTCGACCAGCGACATCGGCGATTTCTATTTTCGCCCCCAGCGGATTCAGTTCCGTTCACCGGCAAACACTTATTATATCGGCAATCATTTGCGGCTGCAGTGGCAAATGGATCAGCGGGCGCCGGGAGTCGATGCCGCCGCCAATCCTACGGCCGGACGCCGAGTCAACCTGCAGCTTTCGCACGAGTGGAACAACTTTTTCGTCGGCTATTCGACCGAAAACGAAAACATCCTGCCGCAAAAGGAATACGCTCTTTTCAGCATCAACAAGGTCGAATTGGAATGGCAGGAGTATCTGCGCGCGCCCTGGGCGCGTCGTCACGGTATCAATCTGCTTTTTCGCGGCGGCTGGATCGACCGACCGGTGGACAGCTTTTTCAACTTTTTTGCCGGCGGTCTGCCGGGATTGCGCGGCTACCCCTATTACGCTATCGAAGGCCGTAAAATGCTGATCGGGCGCGCCGTTTATCGGTTCCCGCTCTTCAGCCGACTGCAAAAACAGGTGCTGCATTTGACCACCGACAAGCTGTTTCTCTCCGCCTTTTATGAGATCGGCAACGCTTTCGACGAGGACCGCCTCGATCTCTCGGATATGAAGCGCTGTTGGGGTATCGGCGGCCGCGCGCAGCTCTTTTCGTTTTACGGTTTTCCCACCGCCGTCGCCTTCGATGCGGCGTACGGCATCGATCCGGTCGTCAACCGTTCTTATCGCTTCGGCAGGGAATGGCGGTATTATGTGACGCTTCTCTTTGACTTTATCGATTAGGAGAAAAAACGATGAAGCCTGTGGTTCTTTTGCTTTCTCTAATGAGCCTGACGCCTTTGTTTGCGGAAGATTGGTCGCTTTTCATGCGCGAAGCATCAAAGCCGCACTTTGCGCTCGAGACTTGGTCGGAACAGTCCGCACGTCAAAAGAACGTCAAAGCCGCGCTGTTCATGTCGGCAATTCTTCCCGGCGCCGGCCAGGTCTACGCCAAGTCCTACTGGAAGGCGGCCGCCTTTGTGGCGATCGAAGCCGCCGGTTGGACGATCTACGCCGTCAATAACAAAAAGGGCAAGGACATCGAGCGTGAATTTCAGCTTTTTGCCGACACCCATTGGAGCGAGCAGGAATATTTCCGCTGGATCGCACAGCAGTCCGGCATTGCCTACAGCGAAGAAAACATGGAAAAGTTGCGCGAGTGGGAGCATCAGCATTTCAGCCACGGACTGCATCGGCAAAAAGATCAGCAGTATTACGAGATGATCGGCAAATATCATCAATTCAACTACGGCTGGGACGATTTTCGCGCCTCTTATCCGATTACCATAACACATGCCGAGATGACCGCGGCGTTTATCGTGTCGCCCAATCGCTACTTTTATGAGAGTCGGCGTCATGCTTCCAATGAAGCGCTCAAGACCGCCACGACCGGCGTCACCATCGCCATGGTCAATCATATTCTCAGCGCCGTCGATGCTGCCTGGAGCGCCCATCGCCGCAATCAACGACTGCAGGCCGGCCTGCAGATCGAGCCGCTCTATTTCGCCGGTGAGATGCAGCCGGCGATGACGCTCCGTCTGAACTGGTGAAAAATATGAAAGCTTGGATCATCGTCTTTTTTCTGGCGGCGCCTTTGGCTGCTGCCGAACTATTTTCCTTGCCTCAGCCGAATTCGGCCGCTTTGGCCGCGCAGGCTTTGCCGAATTTGCAGGCGACTGGTTCGCCGGACAAATCGGTCGGCGGCGCCTTTTTCCGCTCACTTCTCATTCCGGGCTGGGGACAGGCCTACCTCGGCGCTAAAGGAGCCGCCGAGCGGTTCCTCGGCGTCGAAGCGGCGTTATGGCTGACCTATGCGGGATTCATGCGCTACAGCAATATCCTGCGCGAGGATTATCGCGCCTTTGCCGCTGCGCACGCCGGCGTAGATTTGGCAGGAAAACCAAACTCGTTCTTTATTAACATCGGCAACTTTGCGAGTCTGGACGACTATAACGCCTATCGCCTGCAGCAGAGGAACACGGTCGACTATTATTATGACCTTGAGGCTTACTACTGGCAGTGGGACAGTCCGGAAAGCCGCAAAAAGTTTCGCAATCTGCGCATCGCCTCGGATACGGCGCGCAATCGCGCCGGATTTACCGTCGGCGCCGTGGTGGCCAACCATCTCATCAGCGCGGTCGAGGCGGTGTGGCGGGCTCGGCGCGGGGCAAGCGGCCGCGGCTCGGCGACAAGTCTCCACCTGCAGATGGGCGATGGGATAATCCGGCCCTATATGGAGGTCGCTTTGACGTATCGGTTTTAGTCTGAAACGGGGAATTTTCGCTTATAGATTGGCAACGGCGGCTTTTTCGGGCCGCCGTTTGCATTTAGAAACGGCCGATCTGGAGAAGCAGGGTAAA
>JAPDPN010000013.1:0-41206 GCA_034506455.1 Candidatus Zhuqueibacterota bacterium
GCCGATAACGACGAAAAAGGAAGGAGCGATCGAGTCCACATCGGTCAGCACCTTGCCTTCGATGGGATATACTATGCTCCAGGCAGTATAACCGTTCGACAGGAAAAATTTATCATCGGCGAAGGAGGGTATTGGATCTAGTCAGCTAAGGTTCATTTAGGCAAGCATAATCGCTCGGCCAAATTTATAGCCGGCAAAGAAGGACATAACGTCAGTCGTTTCATCTGAATCCAAAAGCCGAGCCCGGAGGAAGAATATTAGGCAGAAATATCTGCATTTCCCGCTTCTTTTTCCGTCTCCTCTGCAGCTTTTAAAGCCCCTTTTCGTTCCTCCCAAACCATTGCCGCAATCAACAGCAGCATGCCTACGGTTACGCCGATATCGGCAACGTTAAAGACCGGCCAGCGCTCCAGGGAATAACCTGGAAAGCGGAAAAAAAGCAGCTTGAACGCAGGGATGTGGATGTCGAAAAATTCGACGTCGATGAAATCGACCACCGAGCCGCGCGTCACTCTGTCCCACAAATTGCCCAGCGCGCCGCCAAAGATCAGCGCCATGGCAAAGCGCGGCAGCAGACTCTCGTCGTGCATCCGGTAAAGGTATATCATAATAAAGATACCCACCGCCAGCGCCGCAAGCGTGAACAGCAGGCTGTTCCGTACCGGAATGCCGAACGCCATACCCGTATTTTCGATATAAGTGATGCGTAGAAAATCGCCCAGCACCGGAAAGGACTGGTACAGATGCATGGTGTTGTGAATATAGGCCTTGGTCAGCTGGTCGGCGATAAAGACGATCAGGCTGATCCCAAAGATGCGCAGGGGCTTCATGCGGTTACCGTTTTCTTCTCTCTTCCTTTTCCTTGCATTCGATGCAGAGTCGGACATGCGGCACCGCTTCCAGGCGCTCGCGGCTGATCTCCTTGCCGCAGCGCACGCAGATCCCGAACTCGCCCTTTTCGATGCGTTCCAGCGCCAGATTGAGGTGATAGAGATAGTTCTGCTCCCGCGAAGCCATCATGAACTGCTGTTCCTGCGCCATGGTGTCCGTGCCCTGATCGGCCATGTGCAGCGAATAGGAAGAGTGGTTGCCCGTGCTCTCGCGCAGCGACGTCTTGAGACCGTTGGCCTCCATTTGTTCCAACTGCCGCAATAATTCGGCTCGTTTTTCCTCGATCAGGGCTTTGAAATGTTCCAACGTTTCTTTATCCATCCTGTTTCCTTTTCTCTCTATTTTGCATACCCTGCGGGTCAAACCCGCAATGTTTTCGATTTTATACGATTGTCGGCGGCTGCACCTGCTGTGCAGGTATCAGCTTGCGCGTGTAATTCCCGCCGCCACCTTGTAGCCGTCAATGTCCCATTCGCGGCAGTGATCGCCGACGGCTTGACCGAACGACATTTCTACCGTCAGCGTTTCGTTCTGCACATAAGACCGCATGGCCTTCAGCGCCTCGGCCATCACGCCGCTTGCAGCCACGCTCATGCGGATGCGGTCGGTCACCTCCAAATCCGCCTCCTTGCGCAGATTCTGAATGCGGTTGACAAACTCGCGCGCCAACCCTTCATGCAGCAACTCGGTGGTAATCTCGGTTTTCAAACCGACCGTCAAGTCGCCTTCCGAAGCGGCCGCCAAGCCGGGCTTGCTTTCCGTTTTTACGGTCACATCATCGGGCGTAATCAGCACCTCGTGACCGTCGATCGACAGCCGTTCGCCGCCGTTCAGAATGTGATCGATCTCTTCTTCAGAAAAAGCGCGAATCGCCTCCGCTGCCTGGTTGACCAGCTTGCCGAACTTGGGACCCAGTTTTTTGAACACCGGCTCTACTTTCCGACTGTACAATTCCCGCTCGTCGCCGATGTAACGGATCGATTTGACGTTGAGTTCCTCCAGGATCAGGTTTTCCATGCCCTTGAGGAGCTGAGGCCGCCGCTCGTTGCGGGCGACAATAACGATCTCCGACAACGGCTGCCGCACGCGGATGCCGACATCGTTGCGGATCGATCGGCCGAGCTCGACGATGCGACGCACCAGCGTCATCCGTTCCTCGAGCAGTTCGTCATTGAAATCCAGGGGCGGAATGCCGGCCTGCGGATAATCGCAGAGATGCACGCTGGACGGAACGTCGAAACGGCCGGTGGTCAAACCGCGGTAAATCGCCTCAGCCAGGAACGGCGCAAACGGCGCCATCAGGCGGCTGATCGTTAAAAGGCATTCGTAGAGCGTTTGAAAAGCCGCGGTTTTGTCCTGCCCCATTTCGGACTTCCAAAACCGCCGTCGACAGCGCCGCACGTACCAGTTCGACAAATCTTCGATGGTAAAATCGGCTATCGCGCGCACCGCTTTGGTCAATTCATACTCGCTCAGCTCGGAATTGATCTGTCGGGTGACGGTGTTCAGCCGCGACAGCACCCAGCGGTCGATTTCGGCCCGTTCGGCAATCGGGATGCGTTCCTCGGGTCGATAGCGGAAACCGTCGATGTTGGCGTACATGGTGAAAAACGCATACGTGTTGGTCAGCGTGCCGAAAAACTTGCGCGCCGTTTCGGCAACACCGGCTTCATCAAAGCGGGTCGGCACCCAGGGCGGACTGACCGCCAACAGGTACCAACGCAGCACATCGGCGCCGTATTTTTCCATCTGTTCGAACGGATCGACCGTGTTGCCGAGCGACTTGCTCATCTTTTTGCCGTCTTTGTCGAGGATCAGCTCCAAAGACACGCATGTCTTGTAGGTCGGCTGATCAAACAGAAAGGTGCCGATGACCAAGAGAGAGTAAAACCAGCCGCGGGTTTGGTCGACGCCTTCGGAAATAAAGTCCGCCGGAAAACTCTTTTTGAATTTTTCCTGATTTTCAAAGGGATAATGCCACTGCGCCACCGGCATGCTGCCGGAATCGAACCAGCAGTCGATGACCTCCGGAACGCGCTGCATGCGGCTGCCGCACGCGGCGCAGACGACGCCGATCTCATCCACCGTCGGCTTGTGCAGGTCGAGATCCTCGGGGACATCGATGCCTCGCTCGCGCAGCTCGGCAATACTGCCGATGCACTCCTGGGCCTCGCATTGCGGGCAGATCCAGATCGGCAGGGGCGTGCCCCAGAAGCGGTCGCGCGACAGCGCCCAGTCGATGTTGTTCTTGAGCCATTCGCCGAAACGGCCGGCGCCGACCTCTTTCGGGTACCAGTTGATCTTTTCGTTGTTGGCGATCAAACGATCCTTGAACGCTGTGGTACGAATGTACCAGGACTTGCGTGCATAGTAAAGCAGCGGCGATTTGCAGCGCCAGCAATGCGGATAGCTGTGCACGATCTTTTCCGAACGATAGAGAATGCCGCGCTGTTTAAGATCGGCAATAATGTCCGCATCGGCGTCTTTGACAAAACGACCGGCCCACGGCTTTATGGCATCGATGAATTTGCCGCTGCGGTCCACCGGGTGAATCATCGGCAGGCCGACCTTCTGCCCCAGCTGATAGTCGTCTTCGCCGAACGCCGGGGCGATGTGCACGATGCCTGAACCGTCGGTGGTGGTGACGAAATCGCCCGCCACGGTGTAATACGCACGCTTGTCCGGCTCCACAAAGGTATACAGCGGCTCATAATCGATCCCGAGCAGCTCGCTGCCGGTCTTTTTGTCGAGGATTTCGTATTCGCCGTGCAGAACCCCCAAACGCTCTTCGGCCAAAATCAGATTCTGTCCCTGGTGCCGTACCTTTACATAGATGACGTCGGGATGCAGCGCCAAGGCGACGTTGGAAATAAGCGTCCAGGGCGTCGTCGTCCAAACCAGAAAATAGGTATTTTCTTCACCCTTGACCTTGAGCTTGATATAAACGGAAGGGTCGGAGACTTCTTCATAGCCGAGGGACACCTCGTGCCCGGAAAGCGGCGTTTCGCAATGCGGACAGTATGGTAGAATTTTGAAGCCCTGGTAGATGAGGCCTTTTTTCCAGAATTCTTTTAAGATCCACCAGACCGACTCGATGTAATCGTTGGTATAGGTGATGTAAGGATGCTCGAGGTCGACCCAATAGCCCATGCGCCGGGTGAGCTCGTCCCAGTCCTGCTTATACTGCCACACGCTTTCGCGGCATTTGGCGCAAAATTCCGCCACGCCGTATTCGAGCACCTGGTCTTTGCCGTCCAGTCCGAGGGTTTTTTCGACCTCGATCTCCACCGGCAGGCCGTGGGTGTCCCAACCGGCCTTACGCTCCACCCGATAGCCCTGCATGGTCTTCAATCGGCAGACGGTGTCCTTGACGGTGCGGGAAATGACATGGTGAATGCCCGGCCGGCCGTTTGCCGTCGGCGGCCCTTCATAAAAAACAAAGGGATTGTCTTCGGGACGCTCGTCTACGCTGCGCTGAAAAGTTCGATCTTTTTCCCAAAAAGCGAGAATTTCCTTTTCGAGATCCGATTGACGTTGAGGTAGTTCCGGGTAAATCATAGGCTCACTATAGATAGTTTTTGATCAACGGATAAAGTTTACGAATGGTTTCTTCAGGCCAATAGGAACAGTCGGTAAGAATCGCTCCCGCCAGGGCATGGCGGCAACTGCAGTCGGCTTCAGGATCGATCCTGGCGATTGTTCGCCGCAGCATCTCTTTTGCGGTTTTGATGTTTTTTTCCATGTAACTGAGAACCAGTTCGACCGAAACCGTATGGCCGCTTTCCGCTTCGTACCAACAATCAAAGTCGGTCACCATAGCAAGGGTGGCATAGCAGATCTCCGCTTCGCGCGCCAGGCGCGCCTCGCTCATCTGCGTCATGCCGATGACGTCCATGCCCCACTTGCGATAGGTCTGCGATTCGGCCAGAGTGCTGAACTGTGGACCCTCCATGTTGAGATAAGTGCCGCCTGCGTGCGTTACGGCGCCGATCTCGCGGCCGCTCTCGAGCAACGCGCGGCCAAGCCGATCGCACAACGGATGCGCCATCTGCACATGCGCCACGATGCCTTCGCCGAAGAAGGTGTTGGGACGAGCGAGCAGACAGCGATCAAAAAAATTGTCGATGATCACCATGTCGGTCGGTTTGTAGTCGGGGCGCAATGAACCGACGGCCGAGACGGAGAGGATTGCTCCGACGTCCAGCAGCTTGAGCGCATAAATGTTAGCGCGATAGTTCACTTCGGACGGCGACAGGCGATGGCCCCGACCGTGCCGCGGCAGGAAAACAACCTCTTTGCCTTCCAACTCGCCGATGATCAAAGCGTCCGAAGGCGGGCCGAAGGGAGTGTCGATTTTTTCTTCCCTCAGCCGAGAGATGCCTTCTATCTGATAAAGACCGGATCCGCCGATAATGCCGATTCGAGACATAGATCGTTCCTATAATCGTTCAATTATTGCCGTTAAAAGCATGTTGAACTTTGGTGCCGTTTCCTGGGCAACACGCGAGACTTCTTCATGCGTAACCGGCTGCATGGCTTGGGGCAAAGCCTGATCGGTAACTGCAGAAATGCCGAGGATTTCCATCCCCATTTGCCGTGCCGCCAATACTTCCGGTACGACCGACATGCCGACGGTGTCGGCGCCGAGCATCTGCAGCATGCGCACTTCGGCAGCCGTTTCGTAACTTGGACCGCTGACCGCGGCATAGACGGTTTCGGCCAAAGGGATTTGCAGCAAAGCCGCCGTCTCTACGGCGAGTTGCCGAAGACGACGGCTGTAGGCCTCGCTCATATCGGGAAAGCGTGCGCCGTACAGCTCGTCATGCGGACCGATCAGCGGATTGTCGCCCATCAGGTTGAGGTGATCCGTGATTAATGCCAGAGTCCCAGGCGTAAGATGCGGGCGAAGGCCGCCGACCGCATTCGTAACGATCAGCGTGCGAATACCCAGCAGAGCCATAGCGCGAACCGGTAGAACAATCTGCTGCATGCTGTAGCCTTCGTAATAATGAAAGCGGCCCTGCATGACCAGCGCTTTTTTTGCGCCTAAGTGTCCAAATACAAGGCGGCCGGCGTGAAACTTGACCGTCGACTGCGGCAGATGCGGAATTTCATGATAAGGAATGACGCCCGCTTCCTGCAGTAGGTCCGCAAAACCGCCCAGCCCGGTGCCGAGAATGATGCCGATTGGAGGCTTGGACGGAAGTCTTTGCTGCAGGAATTCAACAACTTCCAGTATTTGCTGTTTATAGGATGTCGTCCCTTTGTTGCTCACAACCTTTTGTTTCAAGTTTTGCGCCGCTTAGCGACCGCTGCCGCTTTTTTTCTTTAAAACGGTTTTCCCAAAAGATTGCTGCAGCGATGAGCCGGGGTTATCGGACCGTACGGATTTAGATTAAGTTGCGGCTCAAATCCTCGTCTGCCGCGATGCCTTTGTCGCGCATGTCGCGGGACAAGTCGAGATTGCCGGTGCGCGATGCGGGCCGAACGATGCGCGGTCGTTCCGCATCTCTTTCATGCATTGGGGTAGCCGGTTCGGAAGATTGATTTTGCGCAAATTGATCGGGATGCGACGGCTGCCGCAGCCCCGGCGCGTCGTCTTCCATCAATTCGAGCATTTCCAGCTGCGATTCCAGGATTTGCCGCAGCCGGCGGACGAACGAGTCCTTTTGCGCATGCAAAAGATTTATTTCCCGTTGGATTTTAGCCAGCTCTTCGCGCCCTTCTTTGAGGATGCTTTCGGCCTCGAGCTCCGCTTTGCGGATGATCAGCTCGGCTTCGCGCTGCGAATTGGCGCGCGTATCGTCCATGGCGCTTTGTGCCTTCATCAGCGTCTCGCGCAGCGTCGCTTCCACCCGCTGATAATCGCGCAGCTGTGTCCGAAGCTTGATCAACTCGTCATTGAGCTGATTTTTTTCGCGCAGATGAAACTCCAGCTCGTCGGCGACCATGACCAAAAAGGCTTCGACTTCGTCGGGATCATATCCGCGCAGAACCTTTTTGAATTCTTGTTTGCGAACATCCAACGGCGTCAGTTTCACGATTTTCTCCTTCGTAAAATTGCAGCAGCCTTTCTGCCTACAAAGAGAGCAGCAGGCGGTCGATCAACATGATGATCAATAGTGCTATAGCCGGAGACAGATCGAGACCCGCAAGCGGCGGTATGATTCTACGTAAGACGGAGAGCGTCGGCTCGACGGCCCGTTCGATCAGACGCATCGGCGCAGCCCGTCGGTTGACCGGCAGCCAACTCAGCACCGCCGCGGCAATAATGAGATATGCATAAATCGACAACAAATAATGTAGAACCAAAATGCTCATCTTGTCGGCTTTGACTGTAAATTTAACAAAATATATTAGTTTATGGCGTAAAAATCAAATAAAAAGTTGGGGAGAATTGCCGAGATATTTCTTGTTGAGTATTAAATAATTTAAAATAACTATTTTCACGTTTGATTTTTAACATTTGCGCTATTATATTGACCCTATATAAGGGTTTGTCTTTAGCAATGGAAAAAGCGATGTCCGAGCACCGGGTGACCTTTTTAGAAATTTTATACCATTTGATCGAACGCAGATTTACTGTAATAAAAATTGTATTAACAGCCGGAATTATTACCGCTATATTCTCCTTGATTATGCCGAAATGGTACACGGCAAAGGTTACTTTATTGCCGCCAAGCGAAGAGCGCAGCGATTTCGGCGTAAGCTCATTATTAAAGAACTTGCCGGTGGGTGGTTTAGGGCTGGGTCTCGGCTTGGGCACCCTATCTGATGAAACAAACCTATATTTGGCTCTACTTAATTCAAGAACAGTTCAGGATCTTGTCTTAGAACGCTTTAATTTAAAACAGCGTTATAAAGTAAAAACGATGGAGGAGGCTCGAAAAGTCCTTGCAAAGAATACTTCAATAGAAATAAATGAGGACAATACTATAAGTGTTTCTGTTCAGGTTAAAACACCATTTTTCAGCAGTAAAAGAAAAACTGAAGAAGCAAGAATACTCTGCGCAGACATTGCGAATTATTATATTTCGAAAATGGACAGTGTAAACAGGCTGGTTCGTTCTGAAAAAGCAAGAAGAACGAGGCTGTTTCTCGAACGAAGATACCTGCAAAATTTAGAGGATTTGCATCGTGCAGAAGAAGAATTAAAAGACTTTCAGAATAAATATGGGATGATCGAGATCGAAGAGCAAACAAAAGCTATTATCTCCTCTCTGTCCCAACTAAAAGCTATGCTAATGGTAAAAGAAGTAGAAGCTTCTGTTGTTTCCCTCGACAAAAACAGAGATCATCCCGATGTAAAAAGAGTGATGAAAGAAGTTGAAGAGCTAAAGAAAAAGTATAATGAATTAAAAAATAAAAGTGAAAGAGATTTCTCTCTTATAAATGAGAGCGATCCGTTCATACCTCTCGGAAATATTCCTGACATTGGTATTCAGTATCTTCGTCTCTATCGCGAAGTAAAAATTCAGGAAATGGTACAAGAATTCTTATATCCGCAATATGAGCAAGCCAAAATCCAGGAAGAAAAAGACACACCGACAATTCAAGTATTGGATCCTGCTGTTCCACCTGAGCTAAAAACAAAGCCTAAACGCGTGCTGATGGTGGTCGGCAGCATGCTTGCAGCCTTTTTTATTTATGTTCTTTTATTGATCTTTTCTTTTCAACTTGATTATTTAAAGGTATCAGATCCAATAAAATATAAAAAAGTGGTTGCAATAGGCGGAATGATAAAACGCACTTTCAAACCATTTGGTGTTCGAAATCATTAATAATTAGCAATGCAATCCAGCAAACCTTTCTCGTCCGCAACTAATCTTAAACGGTTAATTTTAGAAATAGTAATCTCTCTGGCTGGAGTTACCTGCAGTTTTGCTTTAAGTCACATCGGAATTATTAAATGCGGCTTGTTTCTTCTGTCTTTTTCTTTGCTCTTTATTTTTATTAATCATCCTATTCTTCTTCTTGTCGTTGCTTACTCATCAGGCATATTTAAAGATTGGCTCACCGAAAAGACAGCTCTATTTGCTTCAATTGATTTTACAGTCTTTATTTTCTCGTTGACCATAATAATTCTTACCTTTCACTTTATAAGGGTGGGAAAAATTTGGCAACTCAAAGTGCCGCCCGGTTTTATTTCTTTCAGCTTGCTTTTCCTGCTAATGATTTTTTCTCTATTCTATACCGCCTCACCCAAATATGGCTTATTAAAAACATCAAGCTTTTTCTTTTTCAACGGATCTCTTTTTATTTTTTCATATTTGGCAATTACAACAAGGGAAGATATAAATGCTTTTATTAAATTTTTTGCTCTACTAGTTGGAGGGGTTGCAGTTTTTGCATTAGGAAATTTAATACATGGATTTTTAAAAGGTAATTTGATCTTTAGTTATCGTGCTTCATTTCTAGGGATTAATCCTATTAGTTACGCCAATTGGATTGGTGCAGCAAATATATTTTTTATTTCTCTATTATTTGGAAGTATTGACAGAACCAATAAAATATTCCTGGGGATACTTGTTGTCATTCTCACAGCTGCCATGCTGGTATCGAATTCGCGCGGACCTATTGCCAGCTTTGTTTTTTCATTGGCGGTATTAGGATTAATAAACATCCAACATTTAAAAATTAAGCATCTTATACAAGGGGGGAGTGCCATACTTTTGACGATTATAGTTCTATTTTTTCTTTTACCGGAACAAGTTACAAGTAGATACTTGGATCTTTTCGGCGGGGGAAGTGATGTTGTTTCAAAAGTTCATTCTGCTTATACAATAAACACCCGATTATTTGCCTGGCAAACTGCTGTGTCTGCCGCACTGTCAAATGTGAGAACTTTCTTTTTGGGGATTGGCTCCGGGGGATTTTCAAGCTTGTTCTACGGCCTGGATGTAAGATTATACCCTCACAATATGCTTATTGAAGTTTTCTGCGAACTTGGATTGGTGGGTTTAATTCTATTGATTTCTCATTTTTATATACTTTTTAGCCTTTTTTTTGCAAAATTAAAAAATATTGGGGGGCAGGACAAATTTACTTTTCTGGGGCTTGTAATGGCAGCAATATTTTTGACTTTTTCTGCACAATTCAGCGGTGACCTGAATGATAATCGACGTATTTGGTTTTTTCTCGGGCTGGCTTTGGCAAGTTTGGAAATATATTTAAAAAACGCGAAAAATCTTTATAATGACAAATATCAAACGTCAAATAATTAAAAATTCGCTTTCGATCTACATTGGCAAAGCATTAAGTTTAGGCATTTCTTTTTTTGTTTTTATTTCGATTGCAAATTATTTAGGGGATGTAAACTTTGGAAAATTATCCACAGCCATTACCTATATCTCTGCTTTTGATTTTTTAGCGAATTTTGGTATTAATCAAATTATCATCCGCGAACTAGCGGCAAATCGGTTCAAGTATGAAAAAGTTATTGCCTCAGGGCTCATAATCAAGCTGGCAGTTACCTTTTTCGCTTTTGGACTCAGTCTTTTTCTTTTAAAATTTCTAAATTATACACCCGAAATAGTAGTAGCGATTATCATTATATCCTTCAATCTGTTTCTTTCTTCCAAACTTTCCTCAACCCGAACCATTTTTGAGACGGTGTTTCAAGCAAGGCTTGATATGGCTTTTCCTATGTTTTTTGTTGTCTTGGATAATATTCTTTTTGCAGCAGCGTTTTATTATTCAAGATCACATTTTTCTCTTTCAATGTTGCAGATAGCAATTATTTATACGTTCACGAATTTACCAGGTTTTTTAGCGATTATTTATCTTTTTTTTCGAGAGGTAAAGCCGGAATTAACCGGAACTTGGGAATTAACTTTGAAGCTTTTTCGTGAGAGCGTTCCGCTTGCTGTATATTTGTTCTTTTCAATTCTTAGTACAAAAGTCGATATATTGATGTTGTCACACCTGGCCTCAGAATCCGAAGTCGGTATATATTCTGCAGCCGTTAGGCTTGTTTATCCTTTAATGTTTTTTTCTACTTCATTTACCCTGTCCTTGTTTCCTTTACTTGCTAAATATTATGGACAAAATGAGGCAAAATTTAATAGTATTTTCTTTTCAGGAGTTAAAATTGTCGCTCTGCTCGCAATAATAATCAGCGTGCCTTTAACAATTAAAGCTGAAAATATTTTTAAAACTTTATATATAAAAGAGTATTGGTCAGGAATAATACCTTTTCAAATATTAATAATAACCTTGGGATTTAGCTTTTTTAATTTTTACTTTATTGATTTATTAATTGCAATAAAGCAACAAAAAGCATTGACTTACCTTTTAGGAGCAATCTTGATGATTAATGTGCTTTTAAATTTGCTCCTAATTCCAAAATATAGTTTTTTAGGATCCAGCATGGTTCGATTAGTTTGTGCCGTTTTGTTATTCATTATGTTAATTCGGGTGCTAAAACACTATTTAAAAATTTCTAAAATATTGAATATAAATATTATTTTATTTACAATTATTTTTATCTTTTTTCAAATAATTATTCGAAACTTGAGCTTGTCTTTATATTTTCTGGTTTGTACTTTTTTATTTGTTTCTTTAATCTTCCTGTTCCGCGTTTTTAAAATTACTGAGGCAAAGCAACTAGTTTATCTAATTACTAAGGAAAAGATAAAATTTTAGCCATTTCATGAGGAGCGGCTTATGCGAGTAGATTTTGTCGACCTTAAAGCACAGTACAAATCGATTAAAGAAGAAATTGACTCGGCAATCAGTAAAGTTTTGGAGAGTGCAGCTTTTGCTGCAGGACCTTTCGTTAAATCTTTTGAAGAACATTTTGCTGAGAAACAAGGCGTAAAATATTGCGTGGGAGTCAATTCAGGAACTGCGGCATTACATGCTGCAATGATGGTTCTTGACGTTAAAGCTGGTGATGAAGTCATCGTACCTGCCAATACATTTTTTGCTACTCCTGAAGCTGTTTCTCTTGCCGGAGCGACGCCGGTATTTGTCGATTGTGATCCTTTATTTTATAATTTAGATGTCGATAAAATCGAAGCTGCGATTTCACCCCGTACCAAAGCCATAATTGCTGTTCATCTTTATGGTCAACCAGCCAGAGTCGATAAAATAAAACAAATCGCAGAAAAACACGGCTTATTTTTAATTGAAGACTGTGCTCAGGCACATTTGGCAACTTTAAATGGGCAGCCCGTAGGGACTTTTGGCGTCATGGGATGTTTCAGCTTCTATCCGGGAAAAAACTTGGGCGCATATGGAGAGGGCGGAGCCGTTGTAACCGACGATGAAAAAATTTATCAAAAACTAATGATGTTTCGCGATCATGGAATGGCAACCAAGTATAAGCATGAGATTATCGGTCATAACTATCGAATGGAGGGACTACAGGGAGCGATCCTGGATGTAAAGCTTAGATACTTGGAGCAATGGACAGAAATTCGCCGAAAGAACGCCGAGCTTTATCGTCATTACCTAAAAGATATAGAGGAAATTGAATTGCCGACTGAAATGGAAGAGGCAAAACATGTGTACCATCTTTATGTGATCCGAACCGAAAGGCGTGATGAATTGCAAAAATATTTAGCTGATAATAATATCTTTACTGGAATTCATTATCCCATCCCCTGCCACCTGCAGAATGCCTACAAAAACTTGGGCTACAAAAAAGGCGACTTTCCGATTACGGAGAGCTATGCCGAAAGGCTTCTTTCTCTTCCCATGTCCGAACAGTTGAAGGAAGACCAAATCGCATATGTGGCAGAAACGATTAAGAAATTTTGAAAATCATGAAAAGTGCTCAAAGAAACATATTGATGCTGCTTCAAAGCGATTTCCCGCCTGATATTCGTGTATCAAAAGAGATCAAGGCTTTGACTAAAGCGGGTCATAAGATCTATTTGCTGTGCAATAATAAGAATTTGCCGGAAAAAGAAATAATTGACGGCGCTTATGTGATACGATTACCCAGAATGAATTTCCTGCCGTCAAAGGCGGCGAAAATTTTGCGAATGCCGTTTTTTTTTAATCCGTTATGGTTTTATTTGATTTTAAAAGTAATAAGAAAAGAGCGAATTGACATTATCCACGTACACGATCTTCCCCTCGCTCCTTTAGCAGTAGGAGTCGGAAAATTAACTTCTCTTTCTGTTGTTTACGATATGCATGAAAACTATCCCGCTGCAATGGCGATTTGGGCCAAGAGGCTCTCTTGGCTTGAAAGACAAATTAAAAATCCTATCATTGCACAAAAGCTGAATCGATTTGCGATAAAACATGCAGAAAGAATTATTGTGGTGGTGGAGGAACATAGGGACAAGCTCATTAAAGAGGGTGTTTCCCCGAATAAATTGGCGGTAGTGGGGAATACCGTAGATGTTCAGGAATTTCTCGGCCTGCCGATAGATACGGAAATTATCGATCAATTCAGATCATATTTTACCATTCTTTATATAGGTTCTTTTGCCGTCGACCGTGGATTAGAAACTGCCATCCTGGCAATGAAATACCTCAAGGACAAAATCCCTAACGTCCGACTATTATTAGTCGGCAGCGGAAAGAATCTTGAGGATCTTCAACAATTAACTAAAAATGAAAATCTTGAGGGTTGGGTTGAGTTTGTCGGTTGGGTGCCGTTTAAAAAGGTACCATCCTTCGTTAGCGCTGCAAAAGTTTGTATTATTCCTCAACCTTCCAATCCTGCAAACGATTCGACCATACCCCATAAGTTGTTTCAATATATGCTGCTTGAAAAACCGGTTCTGGTCTCTGATGCCGCTCCTCTTAAACGGATTGTTGAAGAATGCAAATGCGGCAAAGTTTTTCGTTCCGATGATCCCAAGCATTTTTCCGAAATGGTACAAAGTCTTTATGAATCCTCTGAAACTTACGGCGCTAATGGAAGGAAATGGGTAGAGAGAAAATATAATTGGGGAAATGCTTCCAAAAATTTAATTGCACTATATTCTTCATTATCGTAAGGAGGAGATTGTGAAAACTGCTGTCATAGGCCTTGGCTATTGGGGGCCCAATTTAGTAAGAAATCTTTATGAAACGAATTTATGCGAAGAAATTTATTGTTGTGATTTAGACGAATCCAAGCTTAAAAAAATCCAATCTCGATATCCTTCAATAAAAAGCACAACCGATGTCAATGAAATTGCAGCAAATCCCCAAATAGAAGCGGTGGTTATCGCAACTCCCGTAAGCACTCATTTCCGACTAGCGAAAATCTTTTTAAATGCCGGTAAACATGTTTTTGTTGAAAAGCCGTTTACAGCCTCATCAATTGAAGCCGAGGAATTGATTGCTCTGGCAAGGGCTCGTAATCGAGTTATTATGGTAGGGCATACTTTTGAATACAGTCCCCCGGTATTGAAAATCAAAGAGCTTATTGACAATGGGGCGCTGGGAAAGATCTACTATATCAGCGCTTCACGCGTAAATCTTGGATTGCACCAGAAAGATGTTAGTGTAATATGGGATCTTGCTCCTCATGACTTTTCATCTATTTTTTTCTGGCTTAATGAAGAACCTTTTCGCATTTCAGCAATGGGAAAGGCTTATGTGCAAAAGAATATTCCTGATGTTGCATTCATTAATTTAGAGTTTCCCTCCGGTTGCATAGCAAATGTACAGGTCAGTTGGCTGTCTCCAAGCAAACTGCGGAGAACAACTATCGTCGGCAGCGAGAAAATGCTTGTTTACGATGACACCGAAAATTTTGAAAAGGTCAAAATTTACGATAAAGGAGTAAATTATAAGGATCCGGAGACTTTCGGTGAGTATCAGTTGAGTTATCGAACAGGCGATGTAATAAGTCCGCATTTGGATACCTATGAGCCTCTCAATAAAGAAATGTTCCATTTTATTGAGTGCTGCAAAAAGAACCTTCGACCAAAGACTGATGGAGAAAACGGATTACGCGTAGTCAGAGCGCTTGAAGCAGCTGAAAAATCAATGCGGGAAAGCGGAACCATTGTGGAGCTGATGAGACCATGAAACGAGAGGAATACAAAATTGATCCGAACTGCATTGTTTATGATAATGTGCAGATCGGCGAAGGAAGTTGGATACAAGGACCCTGCGTAATAGGGAAACCGCCAAGAGGAAAAAATCCTGGGGAACTGGAGCTGATTATTGGAAAGAATGCCGTTATTCGTCCCTTTACGACTATTTACGCCGGATCGGTTTTGGGGGACAGAATCCAAACGGGACAAGGCGCCTCTATACGTGAGGATAATGTGATCGGAGACGATGTCAGCGTCGGAACCAACGCGGTTTTAGAATTCGGAAACCGAATCGGCAATCGGGTTCGTATTCACTCTCTTTGCTTTTTGGAAATGGTCACCATAGAGGACGATGTTTTTATCGGCCCCAATGTTGTTTTTACGGATGACCCGCACCCTATGAAATGTGACCGTTACTTAGAGTGCTTGGGCGGTGTAACGGTTAAACGGCTCGCGAAAATCGGAGCTAATTCTACTATATTGCCGGGAGTTACAATAGGAGAAAACGCGTTGGTGGGAGCCGGTTCGGTGGTCACCAAAGATGTTCCCGACAATATGGTAGTGGCCGGTGTGCCTGCAAAAATCATCAAGCGAGTCGATGAATTAAAATGTTACCCCGGCTTTTATGAAAGACCCTATGTTTGGCCTCCTTATCAAAAGTGAGAGGGACTGTTGAAACAATCAATTGATTCATCTCTGCCTCTGGTTTCAATCATCATCCCCATGCTCAATGAGGTTGGGGCAATTGAGCGGTGTATCAATTCAATTCTCCATCAAGATTATCCGCTCGAAAAGATTGAGATTATTGTCGTTGACGGAATGTCTACGGACGGGTCAAGGGAACAGGTACAAGCTCTTGCTTCAAAAAATCCTAATATTCGTTTGCTGGATAACCCGAAAAAGCGTACGCCTATATCTCTCAATATCGGCGCTCGAAATGCAAAGGGCGGTGTGGTCATCATCCTCGGCGCACACACGGAAATTAAACAAGATTTTGTTCGCCTCAATATTCATTACATGAACAAGCTCGGAGTCAAGTGCACCGGTGGGACTCAAATTAATGTTGGTGAAAGCTTTTTCCAACGGGCAGTCGGTTTAGCCATGGGCTCTTTTTTCGGCATCCCAAGTGCTCCTTATCGGTTTTTCCCCAAGGCGAGGTATGTCGATACAGTTGTTTATGCAGCCTATAAAAAAGAACTTTTTGATGAAATAGGTTATTTTGATGAAGAGCTGCACATTTCAGAAGATGCTGAATTTAATTGGCGAATTCGAAAAGCAGGTTACGAGATTTATTACACCCCTGAAATCGTTTCCTACTATTATCCACGCAAAACTATCGGCAAACTTTTCAAGCAATTTTTTAATTACGGCATTTTGCGGGTTAATGTAATTAAAAAGCATAAAGATGCTTTTAAATTGATTCATATAATACCTCCCTTAATGCTCTTTATTTTTATTTTATCTTTAGGCCTTTCTGCTGTTATACCAAATATGCTTTGGCCTCTCTTCATTTTGATCGGCTTTTATTTGTTTTATTTGCTGGGGGGTGCTTTGTATACTTGCGCAACACGCCGAGCGTGGCAATATGCGTTCATCTTACCGGTTATTTTTTTTATTATGCACATTAGTTGGGCATTAGGATTTTGGGTGGGGATATTCAAAACGTACAAGTGAAATGTCAAAGAGAAACGAAACTTTTTTTCTCCTTTCGATTGATTTTATTTCCATTAATCTGGCGTTTTTCATATTCGTTCATTTACGCAGTTCGGCGAGATTGTTCGTTGAAAAGGATCTTGTTTTCCTTTTTCAATTGGCCTTTATTCTATATTTATTCTGGCTGCTTCTTTTTATTTTTAACGGCTTATATCAGTCCTGGTACACAAAATCCCGTCTGGATGAGCTGATTGCTGTTTTTAAAAGCGTCAGTTTCGGTATTCTTGTCATCTTTCTTCTCACCTTCGAGCCGGAGCAGGATCTTACAGCCAAGCCCACGCTCGGCCGGATGATGATTCTCAGCTATTGGCTGTTGATGCTGCTCTTTGTCGGCGGCGGGAGGATGACCCTCCATACGATTCAGCGCAAACTGCTGGAAGCCGGTTACGGACGGCGCAATACACTTATCATCGGCTGGAACCCCTCGGCTTGGGCATTGGCCGACAAGATCAAAAAATATCCCGCCTTGGGTTATCGGGTCGTCGGCTTTGTGAATCCCGATAAAAAAAAGGAAGAACAGGGCGAATACAACGGAGTGCCGCTGCTGGGCAACATCAAGCAGCTGGCCGAGCTGGTGGAGCAATATCGGGTAACGGAGACGATTCTCTCCTTGGGCAAGACGGCCCCCAAAAAGGTGATCGAGGTGATCGACGCCTGCGAAGAATTGCCCGTGCATATCAAGATCGAACCGGATTTGTACAATATCGTGCTCGGCCAGGCACGGACCCAGCAGATCTACGGCTTTCCGCTTATCGAAATTCACCCCGAGCTGATGCCGGCCTGGGAGAAAAAAGCCAAGCGGCTGATCGATATTCTTTTCAGCCTTATCGGCATTATTCTCCTTTCCCCGATCATGTTGTTGTTTGCCGTGCTCATCAAGTTGGATTCACCCGGACCGGTCTTTTTCAAACAAAAAAGAGTCGGCAAAAACGGCAAGATCTTTGTCATTTACAAGTTCCGCTCCATGATCAAGGACGCTGAACGATATACCGGTCCCATTTGGGCCGGAAAAGCCGATCCGCGCGTCACGCGCGTGGGGCGATTTATGCGCAAGACGCGAATTGACGAGTTCCCCCAGCTGTTCAACGTGCTTTTAGGCGATATGAGCATCGTCGGGCCGCGGCCGGAACGGCCCTATTTCGTCGATAAGCTCAAGCGCAAATATCCTCTTTACATGCGCCGGTTCAAGGTCAAGCCCGGCATCACCGGGTGGGCGCAGGTCAAGGGCAAATACGACACCACCCTTGAGGAGGCAAAAGAAAAGCTTGATTATGATCTCTACTATATCGATAATATTTCTTTGCGATTAGATTTCCGAATCATGTTCTATACGATTTTTGTCATGCTGCGGTTCAAGGGACAATAAGGCGAGGAATACATGCTGGATCTCAAGTTTATTCGGGAAAACCCTGAAATCGTCCGTAAAGCCATCCGCGACAAACGGGCAACCGTCGATTTGGATGCATTTTTGGCGTTGGATGCGCGGCGCCGTGAATTGATCGGTAAGGTGGAGTCGGCTCGGGCCGAGCAAAACAAAGTCACGCAGCAGATCAGCGTTATGAAAAAGGCCGGACAGGACGCCTCGGCGGTCATCGTCGAAATGGGGCGTCTTTCCGATGAAATCCGTTCGATGAACGACGAACTGCGTAGTGTCGAAGCGGAGCTCTATGAGCTGCACATTCGTATTCCGAATATTCCGCACGAATCGGTTCCGGTCGGCACGGAAAAGGACAATGTGGTGGTCAAGCAGTGGGGCGAGCTGCCGAAGCTCGATTTCAAGCCGCTGCCGCACTGGGAGATCGCCGAGAAGCTGGGGCTCATCGATTTTGCGCGCGCCTCGCGCATGTCGGGATCCTTTTTCGTAAGCTATCGCGGCTTGGGCGCCAAACTGGAACGGGCGCTCATCAATTTCATGATCGATCTGCACGTGGAAAAGCACGGCTATACTGAGGTGTTTCCGCCTTTTGTCGTCAAACGAGAGGCCATGTTCGGCACCGGTCAGCTCCCCAAACTCGAAGAGGATATGTATCGCTGCGAGCTGGACGATCTGTTTCTCATTCCCACCGCTGAAGTTCCCGTCACCAATCTTCATCGCGAAGAGGTGTTGGAGGGTGATGAGCTGCCGATCAAATATACCGCTTACACGCCCTGCTTTCGGCGCGAGGCCGGTGCCTACGGCAAAGATACGCGCGGCCTGATGCGCATCCATCAATTCGACAAAGTAGAGATGGTCAAGTTTGTCAAACCGGAGACTTCGTGGGACGAGCTCGAGTCGCTGTTGCGGGATGCCGAGGAAGTGCTGCAGCTTCTCGAGCTGCCCTATCGCGTGGTGACCTTGGCTACCGGCGATCTGAGCTTTTCTGCAGCCAAATGCTACGATATCGAGGTCTATGCGGCCGGACTCGATCGGTGGCTGGAGGTTTCTTCCTGCAGCAATTTTACCGACTTTCAGGCCAGGCGCGCCAACATTCGTTTTCGCCGCGAAAAAGGCGCCAAGCCCGAGTATGTCCATACGCTCAACGGCTCCGGTATTGCGCTGCCGCGCACAGTCATAGCCATTTTGGAAAACTATCAGACCGATGAAGGAAGAGTAATAGTCCCCAAAGTTCTGCGGCCGTATATGGGCGTCGAACTCATCAAGTGAGAAGAGACTATGAACCGCGTCATTCGCACAATCGGTATCATTTCCGATACCCACGGCACCGTGCCGAGAGCCGTCTATGATCTTTTCAAAGACGTCGATGAAATCATTCACGCCGGTGATATTGATAATCCGGAGGTCCTCGAAGAGCTGCGTAATATCGCGCCCGTAATCGCCGTGCACGGCAATATGGATGCCGTCTCATTAAAAAATTCCCTGCCGCGCTCGCTCGACTTTGAAGCCTACGGCTTTCGATTTCTAGTTGATCATGTTGATCCGGTAAAAACCTTCGACGGGCGGCCCACGATTTGTATTGCCGGACATACTCATCAGCCGATCGTTGACAAGAGCGATCAGGTTCTATATATTAATCCGGGATCAGCCGTAAGACCTAAGGCGGGACATAAGCCGAGCGTAGCGGTCTTGAAATTGTCGAACGACGGCAATGCCGAAGCAGAGATCCTCTATTTTGAATGGGACGAATGACCTTTCTTGAGAAATTGACCGAAACGGTCAGGAGCAGGCGCTCGCTTTTATGCGTCGGCTTGGACAGCGAGTTGCCCAAGTTGCCGGCGCATTTGCGCAGCGTGGACGAACCACTTTTTGCTTTTAACAAAGCCGTCATTGACGCTACGGCTGAATTTGCCGCTGCATTTAAGGTTAATCTTGCTTTTTACGAGGCCTACGGACTTATAGGGTGGAGCGCGCTAAAGAAAACGTTCAGTTATCTCCCCAAGCATGTTATCCGCATTGCCGACGCGAAACGCGGCGACATCGGCAACACGGCACGCCTCTATGCGCAAGCCCTGTTCGAGGAGCTTGATGCGGACGCCGTTACGGTCAATCCCTACATGGGAAGCGATTCGGTCGATCCGTTTCTGCAGCGGGAAGAAAAGGGCGTATTTGTACTTTGTCTGACTTCAAATGCGGGCAGCGCCGACTTTCAACGTTTCAGCGACGGCAGTCGGCAGCTCTATGAAAAGGTAGCACTCAAAGTTAGGGAGTGGAACGTGCGCGGAAACTGCGGGCTGGTGGTCGGAGCAACGCATCCGCTGGAATTGGCGCATGTGCGTAAATTGGTGCCGGAACTGCCGCTGCTGATTCCCGGCATCGGCGCTCAGGGAGGCGACCTGAAGGCTTCAGTCGCCGCCGTCGAAGAAACGCCGGGAGCACCGGTTCTTTTTAACTCCAGCCGCGCGATCCTGTACGCTTCCGACGGAGCCGATTTTGCTGCGGCCGCCGCGCAGGCAGCTCGATACACGCGCGATCTTTTAAATGAGTGTAGGAAAATCGATCATTTTTGAGGGTGTGAGGACTATGCGGAAAGAAAGAGCCTTGGAAATTTTCGAAAGCACGGGTGCGCTGTTGACGGGTCATTTTTTGCTGAGCTCGGGGCTGCACAGTCCGCAATACTTTCAATGCGCCAAAGTTCTGCAATATCCTAATTACGCCGAATTGTTCTGTCTGGAGATCGTCAAAAACTTCAAAGGGGAAAAGATTGACTGCGTCATTTCTCCGGCGATCGGCGGAATTGTCGTCGGCCAGGAATGCGCCAGGCTTTTGAATTGCCGAGCGATGTTTGCCGAGCGGGAAAACGGCGTGATGAGCCTGCGGCGGGGCTTTGAGCTTAAACACGATGAGCGGGTGCTGGTGGTCGAGGACGTCGTCACCACCGGTGGGTCCGTGCAGGAAATCCTGGAGCTTGTACAAGGCGCCGGCGCAGAGGCGGTCGGTGTGGGATTTATCGTCGACCGCAGCAACGGCAAGCGGCTGTTCGACGTGCCGGCATTTTCGGTCTTTCGCATGGACGTCGTCGTCTACCAGCCTGATAACTGTCCTTTGTGTGACGAGGGTATACCCATTGTCAAACCGGGGAGCAGAAAACAGGCATAACATCGGCTCTAAGCACTAAAGGCTGTTTGTGGTTTTGCAGTAAAGGGGAAAGATCCTCTAAGAGAGCTGGGGGAGGTTATCGTTCCAATATGTCGCGATAGATACGCTCATGCTCGCGGTCGAGCGCCAGCATGGTTCGCAACGGCTCTTTATTCTTTGCTCGACGATAGATTTCGACGATCTCTTGGTAATGCGCCTTGATAAAGTTTTGGGCATAGACGTTATCAGGATTTTTAGCCAGAATGGCGTCGAGCATTTTGATGGCGGTTGCGACATGCTTGCGGGCTTTGTCGTTGTCTTCTTTGATGTAAGAGAGGCCGTAGAAATAATAGTCCACCATTTCTCTGAATGGCCGATGCTGATCACTTAAAAAATAGTTGACCAAATCAAGGCGTCGATCCCACCCCTCTGTATAGCGGCCGAGGCCGAATTTGCTCTGCTCGGCGACGTTGCGGGCCTTTTCGTAATAGGGGGTGCCGGCCAGGGTGCCCCATTTATCGAATTCGCCGCCGAGGATCATATAGACGTAAAATGCCAGCACGCTGGTAAAGGAGTCAAAATTGTCATTAACGAACTGAATGGGATCGCCGCTTTGGTAGGCAAAGCGCCAGCGTTGATCGGAAAACTGGATGTCGTAGCTGTTGCTGATGATGAGCGTGCCTTTGAAGCGCTGCTCCGCTCCCTGCGTCATGTCCTCGAGCTGCAGGGTCAGCGTGAGATAAACCGGCGTGTTCCATTGGTCGGGACACCATGGCGAGCTGTCGAGAAAATGGGTAACGCGGTCGGCAAAATCGCTCATCTTTTCGCGGCGTTCCTGCGGCAGCGTCCGCAGGTCCAGCTCGACTTTCGACTCGATCCGCTGCGCGCGCAGAGGGGTTAAAGTCAGCAAAAGCATCACAATCATTAATGGGGGGAAAAAGCGATGCATTTTATGCTCCATACTTCTATTCTGCAGTCTGCTTCTGGTTTTAATATTTGTTTTTTTCCGTTGATAGTCAAGCTTTTCGTGCCGAATAATCAACGTCGTCGTTTGGTAAAGCGTTCCGCTTTCTTTTGCTTGTGTCTGGCGCCGTGCGCTTTTGCCGCTTTTGAAGAGACGACGTTCGGCGGAAGGGGCGGAGGGACGGCAGGCGCAGCAGCCGCCTCGTCCTGGGGCGCGGAGAGCGTTTTTTACAATCCGGCCGGACTTTATTCCGGCAGACGTTTCGAGCTGGTAACGGCAATCTATCGTCCTTTTGAGCTGGCCGATGTGCATGCGGGACTTTTGGCCGTTGCCTTCTGTAAAGGGAAAACAGCTGTCGGCTTCGGCACTGCGCTGTTCGGCAATCCCCTTTACCGTGAAACTCAACTGACAGCAGCTGCTGCTTATCGGCTCAAACCCTTTGATTTTACTTTCGGCGCCGCCGCGCGCTGCGGGCAAGTTGCCGTGACAAACTATGGCAATGCGTGGGCCGTCATGATCGATATCGGCGTGCAGGCAGCTTTGACGCCGAAGCTTTTCTGGGGGACTGCTCTGAGTAACCTGACCGGCTCGAGATTGGGCCGTTGCAAAGAAGCGCTGCCGCAAAGTATGCGGTTCGGTTGGATTTTTCAACCGCGAGAAGGCCTGTCGCTGCATGCAGAACTCTACAAGGATGACCGTTTTCCACTTGACCTGCGATGGGGAATGGCCTGGCGGCCCTGTCCTGCCCTGACTTTCCGTGCCGGAGCAGCCAATCAGCCGCGGCGATATTCCTTGGGACTTTCTCTCTTTATCGGCAGCCTGCGTTTCGACTATGCTTTTATGAATCACCTCGAGCTCGGCGGCTCTCACCTTATCGGTTTCGGCTGGGAATAACCCCATGATCCGAAAGATATTTGTATTTCTCGCTTGGATTGCCGTAGCCGGTTATTGCCAAGTCCCGGCCGATGACTTGGAACGGTTGGTCGAGTCGGATGAAACAGTCGACGACAACTCACTTTTTGAACAGCTCGATCTACTGGCCCGCCGTCCTATCGATCTCAATCGTGCGACTGCGCAGGAGCTTGCCGAGCTGCCGATTCCGTCGGCAGTCAGCGCAAAGATTTTGAACTACCGCAAAAAGCATGGACCGTTTCAATCGGTTGATGATCTGCTCAAAATCAGAGGAGTGTCGGCCTATTTACCTCAGATTCAGCCCTTTATCGTCATTAATTCACCGGCGGCAAAAATTCACTTCAGTGGTCGTCAGCGCCTGCGGCACAAGGCGGCCGAAAGCAACGATCAGTTTTTCTCGGCGAGTCAGGTATATAATCGACTTTGCGTTGAATGGAAAAAAACTGCCTGCGGATTTTTAGTGGAAAAAGATGCGGGTGAAGCGGCCTTCGATTTTGTGACCGGACACATTACCAGCGAACCGGTTACCGGTTTGCGGGTGATCTTGGGCGACTATACGGTCGAAGCAGGCAGAGGGCTGGTATTCGGGGCCCCTTTTTCTTTGCCTTTGGGAGCCGATCCGATGACGCCCGCCAGGCTGAACCGCATCGGCGCTTTTCCGTTTCTGTCAACAAATGAAAATTTTGCCTTTCGCGGCGCAGCTCTGCAGTTTCGTCGCGGTCCTCTGCTCCTCTGTGTTTTTGGAAGCAACAAAAGGCGCGACGCCGCGCTGGAGGACGGGATGGTCGTCTCATTGCCGGAGGACGGCCTGCACCGAACGCCGGCTGAGCTCCGGCGCCGCAAAACGCTGCGTGAACGCTCCGAAGGCATGGCACTGCTTTATAATCCCTTCCAGAATCTACGGTTGGGCGTCGCGGCGCTGCAGAACCGATTTTTTGCGCCGTTTGCTGCTGCGGAATATGGAAAACCGCCTAGATTTACCGGCACCAATAATCGCCTCGGCAGCCTTTTCGGAGAGTTCATTCTGGAAGATATCGCTATATTTGGAGAAACAGCCTGGTGCATTTCGGGAGGAACGGCTTGGACCTTCGGCGCCCTCGGCAACGGCGCAGATTACGATTGGATACTTATCCGACGCCGTTATGCTCCCGACTTTTTCAGCTTTTATGCTTCCGCTTTCGGCGAGCCCAATGCGAACAATCAGGAGGGTTTTTATTTAGGAGGCGATTATCGTCTGTCGTCGATTCTGGAGGCGTCGTTTTATTACGATCAATCTAAAAAATTGTCCGTGTTTCAGCCTTCCGGGGCGACCGGTGATGCTTTGATGATCGGACTTCAGGCAAAGATTTCTTCAAAGGTGACGGTTCGCTCCCGCATGAAATTGCGGACGCGAAGCGAGAACGTCAAAACCCTTGACAAGTTCGGCAACCTGGTTTCCGCAGAGGCCGAAGAACAGCGCGGCACGTGGCGAACAGAGATGGAATTTCGCCCGCATCGTTTTATCACTGTTCGCAATGCGGTTGAGCTCTCGTTTGCTTCGAGGGCTGAAAGGCGGCTTGGCGAGGGCTCTTTGTTAGGCTGTCGGCTGCAGGTGAATATGCGATCTTTGCGGCTGGCCGCAGGTTCTTTATTTTTCGATGCTTCGAACTATGCTTTGCGCTTCTGTCAGCCTGAATCGGATTTACCAGGTTCGTTGCCGCTGGTTGTGCTCTATGGCCAGGGTGTCAGAAGCTATGCTGTCCTTGCTGCAAAAATTTATACTTTGACATTATCGGCAAAATATGAGCAGACGGTTTATCGTCATCGTCCGGCAGGCGGAGATGATGAAAATCGGCGCATCTCCCTGCAAATGGATTGGCAGTGGTAGGTCGGGTTGTTTAACGGCTTCGTATAGGCTGTCTCTGAAAAATTCCTTAAACGCTGCTGGATTGAAAATATGCAAGATCAATTATCGGTTGAATATATCCGGTATAATGGCTATATTTTTCCCAACATAAGGAAAGATTTTATCATGAGTTGGTTTGTCGAAAAGGCGCGTTCGCTTCGTCTCTTGAGTTATCAGTCCATTTCCAAAAGAGAAAAAAAATTTCGGGCTTTGGATTTGGGGCAGACGATTAGGTCGGCCAAACGGGTCTGCTTTTGTTTGCCGGCGTTGCAGGAGAGCCTTGATGCCGCCGGTCGGATGGTTGAACAATTTTCCCGCTCGTTTCCAGACTGCGAGGCTGTCCTTCTCACCTTTTACGAGGGCGGAATACGCCAATGGTTTAGGGCGCAGCAGGTGATTCTGGTGAGACCGGAGGATTTGAACTGGTACGGCCATCCAAAGACTTCGTTGCTCAAACGGGCGGGTGGTCGCACGTTCGACTTGGCGCTCGACCTCAATATCGCCTATGATTTCACCAGCTTGGCGACGATCTGGCAGACGGATGCTCTTTTGCGGATCGGCTTTTATGATCCGATTCGGGAACCGTTCTACAGCTTTATGTTTCATCCTCATCCCGAGACGCCTGCCGAAAAGGCCTATCAACAATTTTTTAACCTGCTCGTTCAATTCAAATAATATCTCTTGAAATTCTATTTTGGCTGTTTTGAAGCTCGGCAAAGTAAAGTGATCAAGACGGATGAGCTGGTCAAAGGGTAAAATGCTATGAAATGGAAAAGGACACATCGTTGCGGTGAATTGAACCGCACTCATGCCGGTGAAAAAGTGGTTTTGATGGGATGGATCGCCGGTCGACGCGATCACGGCGGCATTATTTTCATCGATCTGCGCGATCGTTGGGGGATTGTTCAGATCAACATCGGGCCGGAATCAGCCGCCTATGAGCAGGCCAAGCGTCTGCGCAACGAATGGGTGGCGGCGTTCAAGGGAACCGTGGTGCTTCGCCCCGCCGGAATGGTTAATCCGAACCTGGCCACCGGCGAGATCGAGGTGCTGGCGGATGAGATCGACGTTCTCAATACCTCACAAACACCTCCGTTTTTGATCACCAATGAGGTGACGGTAACCGAAGACCTGCGACTTAAATACCGCTATTTGGACCTGCGCCGACCCGAAATGCAGCGCAATCTCATTTTGCGCCATCAAACGGCGCAGACGGTGCGACGTTATTTTAACAGCCTCGACTTTTTAGAGATCGAAACTCCTTTTTTGATGAAGAGCACCCCTGAGGGCGCCAGGGACTTTCTGGTTCCCAGCCGGATTTGGCACGGCAAATTCTTTGCGTTGCCTCAGTCGCCGCAGACCTACAAGCAGCTGCTGATGATTTCCGGCTTTGACCGCTATTACCAAATCGTCCGCTGTTTCCGTGACGAAGATTTGCGAGCCGACCGTCAGCCAGAATTTACCCAGATCGACGTCGAAATGAGTTTTGTTGATGAACAGGACGTGATGGGCGTGATGGAAGGTTTGATGCAGACGATTTTCAAAGAGGTTTTGGGTAAAGACATTTCGACACCGTTCCCGCGCCTTACCTACGACGAGGCAATGGAAAAGTACGGCATCGATCGCCCCGATCTGCGTTACGGTATGGAAATACATACTGTCTCCGAGGTGGTGCGCGATTGTGAATTCAAGGTTTTTTCCGATGCGGTCAAATCAGGCCGAACGGTGGCCGGCATCTGTGCCCCGGGTTGCGCCGGCTATTCCCGTAAACAGCTCGACGATCTGACCGAATGGGCAAAAAAGCGCGGCGCCGGAGGATTGGCGGCAATCAAGGTCGTTGAGGGCAGATTGGAGGGTTCCCTGGCCAAATACTTTAACGAAGCACAAGCTGCGGCTTTATTGCAGGAATTCAAGGCTGCCGACGGCGATCTGCTGCTGTTATGCGCCGAAGAACGGGATGTTGCGCGCCGCATTTTGGCCGAACTTCGCAACGAAATGGCGGCGCGGCTTAATTTGATCGATCCTTCCGTCTTTCATTTTTCCTGGATCGTCGATTTTCCGCTGCTTGAATGGAGCGCCGAAGAGGGCCGCTGGGTGGCGCTGCATCATCCGTTCACATCGCCGGTACCTGAGGATGAAGAGAAACTGCTGACAGATCCCGGCCACGTACGCGCTCGGGCGTACGACATGGTCATCAACGGCATCGAGGCGGGAGGCGGCAGCATTCGAATTCACAAACCTGAGCTGCAAAAGCGTATGTTCGAAGCGCTCAAGATATCGGAAGAGGAATCGCAGCAGAAATTCGGATTTTTATTGGAGGCTTTGCAGTACGGTGCACCGCCGCACGGCGGGATCGCATTCGGTTTCGATCGGCTGGTTATGCTTTTGGCCGGTCGGTCATCAATTCGCGATGTGATCGCTTTTCCCAAGACGACGACTGCTTCCTCGCTGATGGACGGCGCACCCTCCGAAGTCGATCCGAAGCAGCTCGTCGAGTTGGGTCTCCGGCTCCGTTAATGGGAAAGAAACGTGTAAAGATATGACAATATATGATAATTCTATTTTTCACTTGACAATAAGATGGGTTTTTTGTAAAATGACTTGACATAGAGGGCGCTGTACAGTAAAAGCACGTAACTGTCGAAAGGAGGTGTAGCATTGATGCGTAAAAAAAGCATGGCGGCCATGATGGTGATTGTGCTGCTGGCGGCGGTTTTTGTGATGACGGGATGTACCAAATATGCCAAGCAGGAACAATTGCAAAAATTGGAAGAGACCAAGTCGGCGGCTTTGGCGGCTGAAAAGTCGTTGAACGACTGCAAAGCGGAAACAGCCAAATTGGAAGGCGAATTGGCGAAGCAAAAGCAGGCGTTGGAGGACATGAAGGCCGAGAAAGAGACGGTTTCCAAACGTCTTGCAGAGATGTAAGAGAGTCATGAACCTGAAAAAATGTTGGAGCAAAATCCATGAAAGAGACCAGTAAACTTGCTGTATTAATCGTGACGGCTCTTGCTCTGACTTTGGGCGCTTCCCTCTCCTTCGCTCAGGCCAAAATGACGATGGCAGAGTACAACAAGCAGATGGCCGAATGGCAGGCGCGGTTGGAAGCCGCCGAAAAGGGCAAGGTCGAATGTGCCGCAAAAAATGAATCGCTGAAAAAGCAGATCGGCGAGGTAAAGGCACAAACCGATCAAGTTTGGAAAGAGATCCTGGCGCTGATCGGAGCGGATCAGGCTGCCGTGGATGCGTTTCGTGCAGAATTGAAGGCGTTGGACGCCAAATGCGATGGGCTCTTGGCACTCAGCCCGGAAGAGCTGTTCAAAAAACGCGCCGACGTCAAGGAAATCGAAGCTAAACTGGCCGAGTTGAAAAAGAACCGGATCGCGGTTTTGAGCGAGATGCAAAAGCTCATCGCCCAGATCGAGGGCAAGCTGGCACAGATCAAGAGCAAGATGCCCAAAGCGATCTATGACACCTACACTGTAGTCGTCGGCGATTATCTGTGGAAGATATCCGGCAAGAAAGACATTTACAACGATCCGATGCAGTGGATGCGGATCTATTCCTATAATCGCGATCAGATCAAGAATCCCGACCTCATCTATCCGAATTGGGTGCTCAAGATTCAGCGCGAATGCGGGCCGGATGAATACCTGGTGGCCAAGGGCGACTATCTCCAGAAAATCGCCGCCAATCCGCAGGTGCTTGGCGATCCGACCTCCTGGACCAAGATTTACGAGAAGAACAAAGACATTATCGGCGATGATCCGAATCTGATCTTCCCGCATACGGTGCTGATTATTCCGAAGAACTAGTTACGTGTTTGTACAGTGATCAAAACTCTCAGTTTGATAAGCAATTATCAGGCTGAGAGTTTTTTTATTAAGGGATTTTCGGAGAAGTGAACGATTGAATCAAACGAACGAGGTTATTGAAAAGAAAATCTATTTAAAGGGGATCGACCCGATTTTTTTCTACGGAGCTCAAGACGCCAACCTGCTTTTCCTTGAGCAGTTCCTCAATGCGCGCATTGTTGCGCGCGGAAACGAAATCCTCCTTCGCGGCAGCGAGGAAGACGTGGCGCAGGCGGAGCGGATCGTCAATGAGCTGATCTTTATCGTCAATCGTAAAGGAGCGGTCAATACCGACGACATCGAGACGGTCGCACGTCTTTCGGACTGGAAAAATCGGCCCTCGCAGGAGCCGGAAAGAATGATTTATTTTACCAAAAACGGCGCAATCAAGCCGAAATCCCCAGGACAGGAGAAATATTGGCAGGCCGTGCAAAAGAACGACATCGTTTTTGCCATCGGACCGGCCGGGACCGGAAAGACCTTTTTGGCCGTGGCAATGGCTTTGGCGTTTTTGCGGGATAAAGCGGTCGATCGAATCATTCTTTGCCGACCTGCGGTGGAAGCAGGCGAAAGCCTGGGGTTCCTGCCCGGTGATCTGCGCGAAAAGGTCGATCCCTATCTTCGGCCTCTGTATGATGCTTTGTTCGACATGGTCTCCGCCGACAAGCTGCGCAAGATGATGCAGGATCAGATCATCGAGATCGTGCCGCTCGCCTACATGCGCGGCCGCACCCTCAACAGCTGCTTTGTTATCCTTGACGAGGCTCAGAACAGCACTTCAGCGCAGATGAAGATGTTTCTCACCCGCCTGGGGCCGAATTCGCACGCCATCATCACCGGCGATATTACGCAAATCGATCTGCCGAGCAAAACGGTTTCCGGCCTGGTGGAGATACAGGAAATTCTGCAGGGAATCGACGGGATCGAATTTGTCTATCTGACCGAGCGGGATGTCGTCCGCCACCGCCTGGTGAGGGAAATCATCAAGGCCTACGAACAGTTCAACGGCAGGAGCGCCAAAGCCGATGCGGCGGAAGGCGCCTCAGGGAACAGCGGATGAATATCCTCAATCGGCTCAAAACTCTCAACGAAGAGCGGCGCCTTTTTCCCGAGACGACGCGTGTCTCTTTTCGAGAGCATCGTCAAAAAATCGTCGGTATCGTACTGCTTGCAGCCGCCATAACCGCTTTTTTCCCGCGGGGAAAATCCTTCGAATTCGCCGATCTTAAAGAAGGACAAGTGTATATCGGCGAAGAGATCATCGCTCCGTTTACCTTTCCGGTTTTAAAAAGTCAGGAAGAATACCAAAACGACGTCGAAGCGGCGCGGCGATCGGTGGTTCCCGTATTCGTGCGACGGGAGGACATTACCAAAGAGCAATTGCTGCGATTGAATCATTTCTTTCAAAGTGCCGAAGCAGCGATAAAGAGCAGAGCTGCAACAATCGACCAGCTGCGGGTTGTCTTTAATTCTTTTCAGATCGCCTATTCGGATCAGGACCTGCAGTTTTTGCTGGGAATGACCCCGCCGTCTGTTTCGCGCGGTTCAGAGCTGCAAAGGACGGCCGCTCTGCGCCGCATTGCCGATGCCGTGACGCCGCTGGTGCAGGAAAAGCTGACCGTCGGAATTTTGGATGCGGGCAAACCCGATCTTGCCGGCCGCGATGAAGTCTCGGTTAGAGTAGGCGATCGAGAGACGCTCGAATCGCTCAAGTATGTGCAGGACCTTGCTGAAGCCGGTGCAAATTTGTTGAAGGCGCTGCGGAATTCGGGTCTTACGGAAGAAGAGGTCAAGATCGCCTATCATGTCGGTTCTGCGTTCCTAAAACCCAATCTTCTTTTCGACAAAATCGAGACGGAAAGCCGAATTGCCGACCGCGTCGGTAATGTACCCTTAGCCAAAGATCAAGTGCTTGAGGGCGAGCGAATCATTGACAGTCATCAGCGGTTGACGCGACAACACCTGGAAAAACTGCACTCTTTGGCGGTCGCCAAGGCGGAACGGAACGAAATGGCCGGCTTTTTTTCCAATGCGGCACCGGTTCTCGGCAAATTTCTGCTGGTTCTGGCCCTTTTGACGGTCCTCGCCGTCTATCTTTTTCGCGAAGAGGAGGCTATCTTCAACAGTGAGAAAAAGCTGGGCCTCATTGCACTCAATTTGCTCCTCCTGGTAATCATTGCCTATCTGGTCAACCGTTTCGCCGTCGATCCGCTTGTCATTCCGACCGCAGCTTTTTCGATGGCCGTGACGATCTTTTTCGGTGCTCGAGTGGGGATAATGACGACCCTTGTCGCCGCGCTGCTGCTGGGCGCAATGCGGGGCAATGAATATGCTTTGGTCTTTGTTTCGCTAACAACCGGTATGGCGGCCGTGCAGACGGTACGCAAAGTACGAAGAAGGGATTGGATCATTCGTTCCGGTCTATTGACTGCAGGTGCTTATCTGGCAACCATCATTATTCTGAGCCTCGTCGCTTATGCGCCCCTGGGCAAGTTTTTCCGCAATGCTTCCATCGGCGTCTTGAACGGTTTTCTCGCTCCCGGCCTCGCTTATTTGATGATTATTGTCTTTGAGTCGATGTTTGACCTCACGACGGATATGACGCTTTTAGAATTGTCGGATTTCAATCACCCGCTTTTGCGAAGGCTGCTGCTCAACGCGCCGGGGACCTATCACCACAGTTATCTGGTGGCTTTATTGTCGGAAGCAGCCGTAGAAGCTTTGGGCGGCAACGCTCTCCTGGCGCGAGTCGGGGCGCTTTATCATGATGTCGGCAAGTTGGAAAAATCTGAATATTTTATCGAAAACCAGACCAGCGGCAGGAATCCCCAGGAAAAATTGGCGCCGACGATGAGCGCTCTTATCCTTGCCAACCACGTTCGTAAAGGATTAGAAATTGCCAATGAATACGGCCTGCCCAAAGAGCTGGAAGCCTTTATTCAACAGCATCACGGTACGTCGTTGATGAGTTATTTTTATCAAAAGGCCTTGGATATGGGGACGGAGGCTGTTTCGGAAAATGAATTTCGCTACCCCGGCCCGCGGCCGAAAACGTTGGAAACGGCGGTCGTCATGCTGGCGGATTCGGTCGAAGCGGCCTCGCGAACGCTCAAAGACCCGCCGCCGAATCGCGTACGGAACCTTATCGAACAGATAATCGACGAGCGCTTTAAGAGCGGCGAACTCGACGATTCACCTTTGACGCTGCGAGACTTGTCAAAGATTGTCAATGCCTTTCATAAAGTGCTCATCGGACGTTTCCACGGGCGGGTTGATTATCCAAGCACCATCAATAGGGAAAATGGAAAAGAGCAGACACAAAATTAAGCTTGCCGCGTCGGGAAGGAGCGTCAGGATTCAACGCCCGCAGCTCATCGATATGATACGTCGCATCCTCGATGAGGAGTGTCCTGCGGAAGCATGGCGCATTACGGTGATTTTTGTCGATAAAGACCGCATTATTGAATTGAATCGACAATTCTTTCAGAAAGACGAGCCGACAGATGTCATCGCTTTTGATTTGAGCGACGACGAGCGCCATCGGGAGGGCGAAATCTATATCTGCGTCGATACGGCGGCCGAAAACGCCGCTTTTTACGGCGTCACGCTCGAAAACGAGCTTTTCAGATTGGCGGCGCACGGCGCTCTGCACTTGGCCGGCTATGACGACGGAGATGCAGATTCCAGAAAACAGATGACTGCCCTGGAGAACAAAGCTCTTGAATATGTTTTTGGTTCTTTATAATTTTTTATAAGAATTTCGAGGGAGCTTATTGGATTCCATTGTTGATACAAACCGTTTGGCGGCATTCTTTGTTCTGCTTGTATTTTCCGGATTGCTTTCCGCTTCAGAATCTGCTTTTTTTTCGATCAACAAGCTTATACTCAAAAAGCTGGAGAGCGAGTCATCTCGACGGGCGGCATTGGCGGTCCGATTGTTGCGCCATCCCCGTCGACTATTGATCGCCATCCTCATCGGCAACACGCTGGTCAATGTGACGGCGGCTTCGCTTGCCGCAGAAATCATGATGCAGGCGGCTGCCGCTCTGGGGCAACCGCAAAAGTATGCGCTGCTCGCCAATGTCATGATCGTCACTTTTTTTATTTTGGTTTTCGGAGAAATCTCGCCGAAGGTCACGGCGGTGCGCAACCCGGCCACAGCGGCAAAATGGCTTTCTCCGTTTGCGGCGATCGTGTTTTATCTTTTTATTCCACTCAGTCTGTTGGTGGACAAGTTGATCAATCAGATCACCTCTCTGTTTCATTTTAAGGAAAAAGAAAAAGACAAATACCTCGATGTAGACGAGTTCCAAGCCCTGCTCGAGATGGGTGAGGAGCAGGGAGCCATTGAAGAAGAAGAACGCGAGATGCTGCATTCGGTCTTTCAGTTCGGAGAAACGACCGTACGCGAGATCATGGTGCCCCGAACGGATGTGGTTTGCATACCCGACGACATAGGTTTTGACGAGCTTATCGAGTTGATCAAAGAGCATGGTCACACCCGAATTCCGGTCTATTCCGAAACCATCGATCACATTCAAGGCATTCTCAATGTAAAAGACTTATTGCCGTTGGTTGCAGAGCGGCCAAAAACCTTCAATGTGCTCAATTTCGTTCGCGAACCCATCTATGTACCGGAAAGCAAAAAGATCGATGATCTGTTACGGCTGTTTCAAAAAAAGAGTCAGCATATGGCCATCGTCGTCGATGAATACGGCGGCACTTCCGGTGTGGTTACTCTTGAAGACATTATCGAAGAGCTGGTCGGTGAAATTCACGATGAATACGACGACGAAGAACCGCCTCTTCGCGAAATTGGTTCCGGCAGTTACTTGGCCGATGCCAAAATACAGATTGATGCTTTGAACGAAAAGCTTCCCATCAATCTGCCGGAGGATGAAGAATTTGAGACGTTGGGCGGCTTTATTCTGGCAAAAACCGGCTCCCTACCACCGCCGGGGGAAACAATTCGACATGAGGATTATTTACTGATCGTTGATAAAGTCGAAAAGAACCGCATCGTGAGCGTGCGCATTACGCACAGCCCGCGCACCGAGGAAACCGAAGAGCCGGATTAGTCGTTTGATTTGATGCCTCGCTTTGTTATATTTCCGCGCTAAAACAAACTGCAAAGGAGAACGGGTATGTTGAAACTACGATTTGATTGGCGTGATATTTTCCGCGCGCCCCGTTTGGCTTTGAGCCTGCAGCGCATATGGATCGAACTTGTCGGATTGACGATCGGATATGCCGTTTACCTTGTGGCGACGTTTGCGGCGATTATGGCCGCCGGCCTTCCGTTGAAAAGCGCATGGCTGCAAAACGGACTTTTGCCGTGTTTGTTTACTTTGGGTGAAAAGGCACCCTGGTATTCGTGGGTCATTTTTGCCTTTGGCTGCCTCTTTCTCCTTTTCTCGCTTATGCTTGCCGCCGCCGCTGCAGCCCGCGCCATTTATATGACTTCAAAGGGGAACGCCTTTTATACATGGAAAGAAGCGTATGCCTTTACTTTCCGTAAAGCCGGTTCAATTTTGATGACGCCGATCTCTCTTGCTGTTATCATCGGCTTGATGGTGTTGGGGGCTTGGGTAATCGGCCTTTTAGGAAAAATTCCTTACGTCGGCGAGTTGGGCGTCAGCCTGTTTACGTTGATTTGGCTTTTCAGCGCTTTGCTCCTGTTCTTCTTTTTCATTGTCACGATCGTAGCCGCAATTCTCTCGCCGGTCATCATTACGACAACCGATGAAGATGCTTTTGAAGCCGTTTTTCAATCGTTCTCTATTACTTGGAGTCGTCCTTGGCGGTTTCTCTTTTACGAGGCCCTGACGATCGCCTTAAGCCTGGCAGCGGCAGCCGGTCTGGCCTTTTTTATCAAGGAGGCCGTGGTGATCATGAATCGCCTTTTCTCCTGGTTCATGGGTGCCGATTATATCAATTTGGCCAACAACGGTCAGGCGATGCTGCAGAGCTGGTTCTTGGCGGCGCAGCCGTTACTCGAAAAAGTCTACGGGCGTGTTACAGAATACATCTATTTTAGCCGCGAATTTGTCTTGATTCCTGCCAATACGCTGCCAAAGACAGTTGTTATTTCTTCTTATCTCTACGCCTTTTCGTTACTTTTTGCGGCGGGAGCTGTGGTCAGCTACGCCCTGGCAACGTTTACCGCAGGCAACACTCTTCTCTTTTTGTTGATCAAAAAGGACAAGGATGAAGAGAACCTGTTGGAGCGCAAGGACAAAGAAGAAGAGAGCGAAGAGACTGAAGAAGAGGAAAAGAAGGAAGACGTAAAGACGGAAGACGAAAAGAAAGAAGAAACCTCTGCTCAATAAATGAGTTGGGTCGGCGGCTATAGCCGCCGACCTTTTTAATAATATGTTAAGTATATAATTAAACAAGCGCTTTTTAAACAGCCTATCCGCCATACAAAAAATCCGGCCGACCTAGGGACTTTCCTTAAAAAACATCTCCCTGCAGCTGCAAATCGATTGCTTTTTTGATTCTATCATTTAACTTTTTCTGCGCAAAATTTAAAGTTGGAGGTATAATAAGGCATGAAATTTGGAATAGTGAAGCGCTGGGATCCGCTGAAAGGTTTCGGCTTTATTACGACGGACGAGGGTGACGACGTATTTCTGCATGTGAGCAATTTGGCGCCGTCGCTCGACCCCCGTCGGATCGAAGAAGGGATGCGGGTCAAGTTTGATATCCGCAGCGACATCAAGGGTGATCAGGCGGTCAATGTTCGAAAGGCCTAATGCGCCGAATCCTTTCAGCGGCACACGAACAGGTTTGGATATTAAAGGACGGGTTGCCGTATGACGGACGTATTCGTAAAGATTAAGGATCGGCAGATGGGACCATTCAACGCCGAGGAACTGCGCGTGCTTGTCAACCGCGGCGAGTTTACGCTGTCCGATCTGGTATACGACGAAGAACTCGAGCAATGGGTGGAAGCAGGGAGTCATGAAGAGCTGCGCCGTCTTTTTGAAGAGCAGAACAAAAAGAATCGTAAAAAAACCGTTTATGCCGTCGGCGGCGGCAAGGGAGGCGTCGGTAAGACGGTCCTGACGGCATCATTGGGCATAGCGCTCGCTTCACATGACCGTGAGGTCGTCATTGTGGACGCCGATTTCGGCGGCGCCAACCTGCACACCTGCATGGGGATCTTGGAACCTGCCGCCACTTTTTATCATTTCTACACGTTACAACGCGAATCACTGGAGGATATCTGCCTCGAAACGCCGGTCAAAAACCTGCGCTTGATCAGCGGCGCCTGCGGTACATTAGGACTTGCCAACCCCCGCTATCAGCAAAAGCTCAAGTTCATTCATCAACTGCACAAGCTCAACGCCGACTATGTGCTGCTGGATTTGGGAGCGGGTTCATCCTATAACGTCATTGACTTTTTCCTTGCTGCGGATCAGGGAATTTTGGTGACCACGCCTGAGCCCCATGCGGTCCAGGAAACGTTCAATTTTCTCAAGATGGCGGTGCTGCGGCAATTGTTGCGGCTCATCCGCAAGCACGGAGCGGCATCCGCGGTGCTCGAACAGCACGTTTTCGCCGAACCCGGCAAAATGCATTCCGATATGAACGACATCCTCCGCGATATACGGCAGGTCGATGAAGAGGCTGCTCACATCATGGAAAACTTTTTACACAACTACCATCCGCATTTAATTCTCAACATGGTGCACAGCAGTCGGGAAATTCAGGAGGGTGACGCCCTGCGCACCGCTGCGCACGATTTGCTGAATGTTGAGGTCAATTATCTCGGTTATGTGGAATATGACGAATCAGTGCGCAAGTCGGTTAAGGATTTGCGGCCTTTCGTGCTGGATTATCCCAAATCAAAAGCGTCGAAGAGCCTCGCCAAATTGGTTGCGGTCGGACTGCTGCAGAACAGCGGCTTGAGCGGATTCAGGGAACGGCGAAAAATCATCAAGCAGTTTGCGGAGCAGGCTGCCGACTATCCTGAAGCGTCGATGAGCGATAATGAAACGATCTGCTCAGTCAACTGCTTTTATTGGGGGGACTGCGACTACCAGGAGGGGGGCTATCCCTGCCCCATTCGTCATCTTAATCCGATCTTTCGCCAGCAACTGTAAATGCAAGCCCGACGATGATTTCGTCGGGCTTTTTTATTCGCGAATGAAATAGCGACTGACGTATTCACCCCCGGCAAGTTCCTGTTCTCCGGCAAAGGGAAGAACATCCGCCCCAACGGCATTTGCAGCAACACGATAGCGTCCGTTTTCCAGCTTGACCGTTATTTTGCCCTTCGGATCGATTGTGAAACGGCGTGAATTTTTGCCGCTGTAACGAACAACGAGCTGATAGGGAGTTTGGTTATCGATTTCCAAAGTCGTGATTTCTTCTTCCACGTTGCTGATTTGCCGGGAATCGGGCAATTCATCGTGCGCTCCGGAGATCATGCCGCCGACCTCGAGCGCAATCAACATCGAATCCGCCTTTGCGGCGTAGGCTGACTGCGGATATTTTTTCAAGAATTCTTGAAAAGCTTGCGGCGTATTCCGAGTCAAAGTCTCTTTCCAGGCTTCGCTCTCTGCAGAGGCCGGATTTATCGCATCCAACCCTTTCAATTTGGCAAACTTGGGGTACCTGACGGCAAAACTCTGCAGAGCCTCCCGCGTACCGACGGCAAGCGCCTTTTTCCATTCCTGCTCCGTCTCTAAACTGTCCAGCCTCTGCCGAGCTTTCTTTGCCTGAGGACTGGCCGGGTACTGATTGATAAAGCGGCGCAATACCACCATCGAAGTGTCCCTTTTGACCAGCTCCCAGGCATTACGAGCTTCGCCGTAAGAAATATACTCCATCCTCTTTTTAAAAATGAGCACCCCCGCAATAACAGTCAGCAATAATCCCAACACGACCAGACTTTTTTTCATAATCCCTCTCCCTTCCTGACGGCCGTATGAGGCCGCCGACAGAATCATCCTGGCGAATTATCGCAAAATTCTACATCAAGTGCAACAAAATTTACAATGAATTTATTTTCCTCATTCTTTTGCCAAGTGTCGGAAAGCCTTTGATTTTTCCTCGTTACATTCTATTTTACGAACATGAGTTCCGGGAAAAGCTTTTGGGTGCAATATCGAGCAGTCCTGCTCCTCCTCGTCAAGTTGTTCCTGGCGATTTCGATCATCATTTTATTGATCCGGCGGCTGCAGATCGAGAGATTGATCGAGACGTTCCTGACAGCCGATCGTTTTTACCTGCTTGCCGGCTCTGCCCTACTTTTGCCGAATCTCTATATCCAGTTCCGCAAATGGCAGTTGGTTGTGCGGCGCATCAACCGTTCGGCCCCCAATGCCGCCATCTTTTTTTCTCTTCTCGTCGGCCTGGCGTTGGGTTTTGTTACCCCCGGCCGCATGGGAGAGATCGGTCGTGCGGCCTTTGTTCCGCACACGGACTGGGCCAAGCTGACCGGCCTGCTGTTGATCGACAAACTGATCGCTTTGGCGGTACTTTACTTTTTCGGTATGATCGGCTTGGCACACGTGCTTTCCTATACATTCACTTCGTTTTTGTGGCTCCCCATTCTGCTTTCTTCTTTCATCTTGACGCTATTGATTTCCGCTGTTTTCTTTCGACCCAAAGCCCTTAAGAGCCTGGTGTCCGGCGGCCGCCCGCGGATTTTTAAGCGGCTTGCCTCCGGTGTAAGCGCAATTACTCCCTCTCTTGCGGCTAAATTGCTGCTTTATTCCATTCTTTTTCTGCTGACTTTTTGTACTCAATTCGTGCTCTTTTATCTGGCCTTCGAGCGGCAGCCGCTTCTCTCAACGTATGCTGTTGCGGTTGCGGTAATGTTTGTCAAGGCGCTTTTGCCGATTTCGTTAGGAGATTTGGGAGTTCGTGAAAGCGCCTCGGTCTATTTGTTCACTCTGGTCGGCGGAAATTCGGCGGCGGCCTTTGACGCCTCGCTTTTACTCTTTGTCGTCAATGTGCTTTTCCCATCCCTCATCGGCTTAATTCTTTTTCTCGGTAAACGATTCAATAATAAGGTCGATCGTGGGAATTGAGATGCTTTATCGCCTTTTCTTTTTGTCAATCGGCCTTTTGACACTTGCCTACGTCACGGCATTGATAATTCTGCGGAGCGGCCTGAAGCGTATTAGGCCGGTTCCGAAAAGTGAAAGAAGGATTCGGGTATCGGTGGTCATTGCGGCGCGAAACGAGGAAGCGGTTATCGCCGACTGCCTGACGGCATTAGCCAAGCAAACTTATCCACAGGAACTGACCGAGATCCTGGTCGTTGATGACCATTCGACTGATGCGACCGCCGAAATTGCTTCCGGTTTTGCGGGCGTGGCCGTGTTAAAGTCGCAGCCGACGCCAGGTGTGGCGCCGAAAAAGGCCGCATTGCAAACCGGCATTAAAGCGGCAAAGGGCGAAATCATCCTTACAACCGACGCCGACTGCATCGCGCCGCCGCGCTGGATCGAATCGATGGCCGCCGCATTCGATGAGGATGTCGATCTGGTCGCTTCCTGGCTGACGGTCCGCGATGACGGCCGCCTGCTAAGCCGAATCGAGCGGCTCGATTCGTTTGCCTACGTTCTTATCGGCGCCGCCTTATTCGGCTTGAATCGGCCGACGCTGGCCAACAGCGCCAACATGGCGTTCCGCAGGTGCGCCTTTTTCGAGGCGGGAGGCTATGCCGACATCGGCGCGTTCGGTTCCGGCGATGACGATCTCCTTGTGCAGAAAATGGCTTCGCGCAGCCGCAGGCAATGCCGATTTGTTGACGGGGAAATCGTGACCACAGCCTCCAACCCTCGTTGGCGCAACTTTTTTGCGCAACGGCTGCGATGGGCTTCGAAAACCGACGCTTACCCGGCCGCCTTAATGACGGCAGAGGTTATCATCTATTTTTACTTTTTCCTGTTATTTATTTCCTGGCTCGCCGCCCCGGCTGCGCCGTTTCTTTTGGTCTTTACGGCGGTCAAGTTTGCCGCCGATTTCTTGTTTCTTCGGCGCATTAAATTGCCTGGATTCGCCATCCCTTTGCATGTCTTTTTATTGGCCGAGATCATTCAAGTGCTCTATATTTTGGCGGTAGGTTTATGGGCCAATTTGGGTGTCTATGAATGGAAAGGCCGGACTTATCGCCGCGGCCGCTTATTCTAAAAAGCATTTTGTCAAGGCAAGGCTTGCACTTTCCTTGTACCTTTGCGAAATTGTGTCGAACAAAAATTAATGCGAGGTCGATATGATTCGATTTGCAATTGTCGGCTACGGCTTTATCGGCGGCGTTCACGCGCCCGTGCTGCGAAAAATCAAAGGTGTTGAGATTGCGGCCATTGTGGAACAGGATACGGCCAAGAGGCAGGCGGTAAAAGGCAACATTGCAGTGGATGGTGCCGAAGAACCAGTGCTGGTACCGTTCTACGCGAGCCTGGAAGAGATGTTCGAAAAGACAAAGGTAGATGTGGTGAGCATTTGTCTGCCGACTCATCTGCATCGTGAGTATGCCGTCAAGTCGCTGAAAGCCGGGTGTCATGTGGTGTGCGAAAAACCGATGGCCCTGACGCTGAAAGAGTGCGACGAGATGATCGTTGCCGCTCGCGCCGCGCGAAGACGACTCTTTATTGCTCAATGCATCCGCTTTTGGCCTGAGTACGAAGCTCTGGAAAAAATTGTGCGGGAAAACCGGCTCGGCACCTTGCTTTCTTTGCATCTCTTTCGTCTCAGCGGCCTGCCGGATTGGGGTGGGCCGAATGCCTGGTTTTTTGATGAGCAAAAAAGCGGAGGCTGTCTGTTCGACCTGCACGTACATGATGCGGACTTTGTTCATTACCTTTTAGGCCGACCGGAATCCGTTCTTTCACGCGGCGTTTCATTGCCGAACGGCACTAATGGGGCTGTAACAACCACCTATCTTTTTGATCGCGACTTGATCTGCACTGCCGAGGGAAGCTGGCTGTATTGCAGCGGGTTTCGCATGGGGTTTTCAGCGATCTTTGAGGAAGGACAGATCGAGTACGATTCCGCCGCTGCGCCTGCCATGAGACTGTGGCGTAAAGGGGGCGCAGAAGCCGAAATCATCGTTCCCGCGCCCGGAGATGGTTATGAACGGCAGTATCGTTATTTTATCGAATGCCTCGAGCAAAACGTGGAACCGACGCGCATGACGCCCGAAAGCACAAGGCAAAGCATCGAAATCGCTTTGGCTGAAAAGCGTTCAATGGAAGAAGGACGCCTGATTAGTCTGAGAGAATAAAAACGCTCGAGGGATAGAGATCGATTGCCGGCGAAACCTTTCGCATCTTGTTCAGTTATATGTTATCAGATCAGAATTGCATCAACGACGAACCTAATGTCTCGCCGATGATGCAGTTTTGATGGTATTGCCGCCTCTTCGGCAGCAGTAGCCATATGCAACTCTCTGGGTTTTAAGGGAAGAGAACCCGCCTGCCGACTGACCCGCAGAGTGAGGCCGGCACGACCGTTGCATAGATCATA
>JAPDPN010000014.1:0-1145 GCA_034506455.1 Candidatus Zhuqueibacterota bacterium
CAGGTTTTTTCCGCCATCCGCAAGGAGACCGAACGCCAAAACAACAAGCTGGAAATGATCGCCTCGGAGAATTTCGTGAGTCCCGCCGTTTTGGAGGCAATGGGACAGGTGATGACCAACAAATATGCCGAAGGCTATCCTTCCCGCAGGTATTACGGCGGCTGCGAGTTTGTCGATGAGGTGGAAAACCTGGCGCGCGAGCGGGCCTGCCGACTTTTCAAGGCCGATCATGCCAACGTGCAGCCCCATTCCGGCTCTCAAGCCAATATGGCGGCATATTTCAGCCTGATTCAATACGGAGATAAAGTCCTGGGCATGGACTTGGCTCACGGCGGTCATTTGACTCACGGAAGCCCGGTCAACTTTTCCGGTCGCTTTTTTCAAATGGTGCATTACGGCGTCAATCGCGACGGCTTTATTGACATGAACGAAGTGGAAAGGATCGCCGTCCGAGAACAGCCCAAACTGATTATTTGCGGTGCGAGCGCCTATGCGCGGGCGATCGATTACGCCGCTTTTCGGCAGATCGCCGACCGCGTCGGAGCCAAACTGGTGGCCGACATCGCCCATCCGGCCGGTCTGATTGCCGCAGGATTGATTCCCAGCCCGATTCCGCACTGCCACCTTGTGACCACAACGACGCACAAAACGCTGCGCGGACCGCGCGGCGGCATGATTCTCGTCGGCAAAGACGGTGAGAACGACCTGGGCCTTCTCAATCCCAAGGGCAAATTAAAACTATGGTCCGAGATCGTCGACTCTAACGTCTTTCCGGGATTCCAGGGCGGGCCGCTGATGCACGTCATTGCCGCCAAAGCCGTCGCCTTTCAAGAGGCGCTGCAGCCCGAGTTCGTCGAGTATCAAAAGCAGGTGATTGCCAACGCAAAGACTTTGGCGGCTGCGTTGATGAATCGCGGTTATCACATCGTTTCCGGTGGCACCGATACGCATTTGATGTTGGTCGATCTGCGCACGCACAAACTGACCGGTAAGGAGGCGGAAAAAGCATTGGAAAAAGCCGGCATTACCGCCAATAAGAACATGGTGCCGTTCGACGACCAGAGCCCGTTCGTCACCAGCGGCATTCGCCTCGGGACTCCGGCTCTTACAACGCGCGGCATGCGGGAAGCGGAAATGGAGCTGAT
>JAPDPN010000014.1:1245-35687 GCA_034506455.1 Candidatus Zhuqueibacterota bacterium
CCGGCATTACCGCCAATAAGAACATGGTGCCGTTCGACGACCAGAGCCCGTTCGTCACCAGCGGCATTCGCCTCGGGACTCCGGCTCTTACAACGCGCGGCATGCGGGAAGCGGAAATGGAGCTGATTGCCGAACTGATCGACCGTGTGCTGCTCAATATTACAAATGAATCCGTTCAGATAGAAGTCAAAGGACAAGTCGAGGAACTTTGCCGCAGGTTTCCTCTCTATCCGGTCTAAGGTTGGTTCAATCATGCGATGCCCGTTCTGCAATTTTCATGATTCCAAAGTGATCGATTCGCGGATGCGGGATGAGGGACGCTCGATCCGCAGACGGCGCGAGTGTCTGAAATGCGGCCGCCGTTTCACGACGCGCGAAACCGTTGATGAAATTCCGCTGTGGATCATCAAGCAGAACGGCACACGGGAAGAATTCAATCGCGCCAAACTCATTCGCGGAATACAGTTCGCCTGCACCAAGCGTCCGGTTTCGGCTGCAGCGATCGAAGAGCTCGCCTCGCGGGTGGAATATGCCATTCGCGACCGCGGCGCCGACGAAATTCCCTCCAAAGAGATCGGCGAAATGGTAATGGAAGAGCTGAAAAAGCTGGATGAAGTGGCCTATGTTCGTTTTGCTTCGGTTTACCGTAAATTTCAGGCAAAAGAAGAGTTTTTGCACGAATTAAAAAAGCTGTAGCTCTCGACTTTTCCGCAAACCTTTTTCTACGGAGAACAGCGTGGGATTCCTGAGTCGAAACACCTTTCCAGGCGGTATTCACCCTCCCGAGTATAAACACTTGACGGAAAGGCTGCCGATAGAGCCTTGTCCGCCCCCGCCCTTCGTGGTCATTCCTGTCGTTCAGCACATCGGCGCTCCGGCGCGGCCGATCGTCGAAAAGGGCGCGCAAGTACGTCTCGGCGAACCCATCTGCGAAAGCGGCGGATTCGTTTCAGTGCCGTGCCATGCCTCGGTTTCGGGTACCGTCGAAGCCGTAGAGAACCGGCCGCATCCTTCGGGAACGCCGGTGCTCTCCATCGTCATTGCCAATGACGGACAGAATACGCCGTATGCAGATTTCAGCCTTGAGAAAGACTATTTGGAGCTAGATGTAAAAGAAATGCGGCGGAGGATTCAGGCCGCCGGAATTGTCGGATTGGGAGGCGCCGCCTTTCCCACGCATGTCAAACTGAGTCCGCCGGCTGATAAAAAGATCGATACGCTCATTCTGAACGGCGCCGAGTGCGAGCCTTTTTTGACTGCCGATCATCGGCTGATGCTCGAGCAGACGGAAAAGATTTTGCGCGGCATGCAGATCATGATGAAAGTTACGGGCGCCGCTACGGGCATTATCGGCATCGAAAACAATAAAAAGGATGCTGCAGCCGCGTTGCGGAAAAAAGCGGCCGAATTGAGCCTTCCTTATCGAATCGTCACCCTGCCGGTTAAATACCCGCAAGGCGCGGAAAAGCAGTTGATCAAAGCGCTTGTTGACCGCCGCGTACCGGCAGGCGGGTTGCCGATGGATATCGGCTGCGTGGTTCAGAACGTCGGTACGGCTGTTGCCGTTTACGAGGCGGTGGCTATGAACCGACCGCTGACGGCCCGTGTGGTGACGGTAACCGGCTCGGGGGTTCGTCACCCGAAAAATTTGTTGGTGCCCCTGGGAACGCCGTTTGCGTTTCTGCTCGAGCAGTGCGGCGGCTTGACCGAAGATGCAGTCAAAGTCATCATGGGCGGCCCGATGATGGGCATCGCCCAGTCGTCCTTGGAGGCGCCGGTCATCAAGGGCACGTCGGGAGTTTTGGTGTTGACGGCCAAGGAGGCTGCGCCGCGACGGGAAAGCACCTGCATCTCCTGCGCCCACTGCATCGATGTCTGTCCCATGGGTTTGATGCCCAAAGTGTTGGGTCAGCTCGTCAAGCATGAGCGGTGGGAATCGGTTAAAGAGTACAATGTCCTCGACTGCATCGAATGCGGCTCGTGTGCGTTTGTCTGCCCGGCGCACATCAACTTGGTTCACCTCATCAAATATGGAAAATTTCGCGTCATTCAGCAGCAAAAAAAGGCAAGCTGAATTCTAACGGACACAGAAAAATGGACAAAAAGCTGCAGGTTACAAGCTCGCCGCACCTGAATTCGGGCGAATCGGTTGCCAAGATAATGTGGAGCGTGGTCCTGGCGCTGCTTCCCGCCGCGGCCGGTGCCGTTTATTTTTTCGGGGTGCGGGCGTTTTGGATCATGGCGATTGCGGTGATCTCGGCCGTCGTTACCGAGGCGATTTTGCAAAAGCTGTTGAAAAAGCCGATCGCCGTTGCGGACGGCAGCGCCGTCGTGACCGGCATTCTGCTGGCATTCAACGTGCCGGTCCAGACGCCGCTTTGGATCCCGGCGATCGGATCGTTTTTCGCCATCGCCGTCGGCAAGATGGCCTTTGGAGGCTTGGGCCACAATCCGATGAACCCGGCGCTGCTCGGCCGTGCTTTTCTCCTGGCCTCCTGGCCGACGCATATGACGATTTTCGACCGCTCGGCGCCGTTAGGCGGCACCGTCTCCGGCATTGATGTGATGACGGGAGCTACTCCCCTGAACGTTCTGAAGAGCTGCCGCGCCGTTTTGGCGCACCCTGAGGCCTACACTCCCGAGCAGAAAACTGCGGCAGCGGAAACGCTCGGCAAGCTGTATGATTCTCTCGACAAGCTGTTCATCGGGCGGGTCGGCGGCTGTATCGGTGAGACTTCGGTTCTGCTGTTGCTGGCCGGAGCGGCCTTTCTCATGTATCGCCGTTATATCGGCTGGAAAATTCCCTTCTCGTATATTGGGACGGTCGCGCTGCTGACCTGGATGTTCGGCGGCGCGGAGGGCCTGTTTACCGGCAATCCTCTTTTTCATGTTCTCTCCGGCGGATTGATTCTCGGCGCTTTTTTTATGGCCACGGACATGGTCACCTCGCCGGTTACCTTTGCCGGGCGCATCTATTTCGGCATCGGCTGCGGCGTCATTACGGTGATTATCCGCCTCATCGGCGGTTATCCGGAAGGCGTTTCCTATTCCATTTTATTGATGAACCTTGTCACTCCTCTTTTAGATCGAATGACGCGGCCCAAGGTTTTCGGCGGGAGGAAAGAGCGATGAAGGAGATCCTCAAGCTCGGCGCATTGCTTATGGTGGTTTGTGCGGTCGCGGCTGCAGCTCTGGCAGGCATCTATTCCGTTACCAAACCCAAGATCGATCTGCAGAAACAGCTCGAACTTCAACAGGCTTTGAGCGCTGCCATTCCCGGCGCGGCGCCGGATGCCGTTTTCCCGGTCGAAAAAGACGGCAAGATTCTTTATTACGAAGGCTATCGCGCCGCCGATAAACGGGAGCTGGTCGGCTATGCGCTCATCGGCCAATGGCCGGGTTATTCGAGCGACGTAAAGACGCTTGTCGGCATCGATACGAGCGGCACGATCATTGGCATTAAGGTTCTGGAACAGAAAGAAACACCGGGTCTGGGTACGCGGATTGAAGAGATCAAGTACGGCGAGACCGATGCCTGGTTTCAGCGTCAATTTCTCGGCAAAGCAGCCGAAACCGTAGCTGTGGATAAGGACGGCGGAGAGATTCAGAGCATTACCGGTGCAACCATCACATCGCGGGCGGTGACAAAATCGATTGTATCGGCTTTCAACGAGTTAAAAAAAGCCAAGGCCGCTGAATAATTCCGGCAAAGACAGAGGGAAGCATGTCGGCGTTGAAGGAATTCACCAAAGGTCTCTACAAAGAGAACCCCATCTTTCGACAGATGCTCGGTTGTTGTCCGATGCTCGCCACCAGCGGCTCGGTGGAAAGCGGCTTGGGCATGGGCGTGGCGGCGACTTTTGTGCTCATCTGTTCGAACGTTATCATTTCGCTTATTCGGGCCATTGTCCCGAAAAAGATCCGCATTCCGATTTACATTGTGGTGATCGCTACGTTCGTCACGATTGTCGATTTGGCGATGGCCGGATTCCTCCCCGCGTTGCACAAAACGCTCGGCATCTTTGTGCCGTTGATCGTCGTCAACTGCATCATTCTCGGCCGCGCCGAAGCGTTTGCCGGTAAAAATTCCGTCGGCCTGGCGTTTCTCGATGGACTTGGCATGGGATTGGGTTTCATGCTGGCGCTTTTCATCTTGGGAACCATTCGGGAAATTTTGGGTAACGGCACTTTTATGGGCATTCCGGTGATGAGCAGCTCTTTTGAACCGGTCCTTTTGATGGTGCTGCCTCCCGGTGCCTTTTTGGTTATCGGCTTTCTGTTGGGTTTTTTCAATTGGATTGAACGCAGGCGCACCGCGCGCGGTTAGGAGACCCCATGGAACTGCAAAATTTGCTCGTCATTGCCGTCGGCGCCATCTTTATCAATAATTTTGTCTTTTCGCGTTTTCTCGGCATCTGTCCTTATATCGGCGTATCGCGCAATCTCGACTCGGCAGTCGGCATGGGCGCGGCGGTGACTTTTGTGTTGACCATGGCCTCGGCAGTAACCTATGTGCTCAACCATTATCTGCTGGCGCCGACGCAGGAAAATTTATTCTTTTTGATCCTTTCCCTTTCGCAGCCGCCCGACCTGACCTTTTTGCGCACTATTGTCTTTATTCTTGTGATCGCCTCCCTTGTGCAGTTTGTCGAAATGGTCATTCAAAAGAGCAGTCCGTCGCTGTATAAAGCGCTCGGTATCTATCTACCCTTGATTACCACCAACTGCATCATTCTCGGCGTCGCGATTTTGAATGTGACCCAGTCCTATACGTTCATCGAGAGCATCATCCACGGCATTTCTGCGGGCGCCGGGTTTACCTTGGCGCTGATTTTGATGGCCGGAATTCGGGAAAAGCTCGAGCTCGCCGACGTTCCGCAATCGCTGCGGGGCGTTCCTATTGCTTTCATCATGGCCGGACTAATGGCTATTGCTTTTCTCGGCTTTTCCGGTCTGAAGCTGGTTCCGTAAAATGTGTTGAGGTTTTAATACACCCATGACAGAAGTTGAAGACAAGATCGAGCAGGAAAAGGACGAACAGCCGAAACGACGCAAAAAGAAAACGATCGACGAAAAACGGATGTCCTTTTGGGAACACCTCGAGGAGCTGCGCTGGACGATCATCCGCAGCTTGATCGGCATTTTCATCGGCATGATCATCTGCTTCATTTTCCAAAAGCAGGTCATCGACTTTTTACGCGCTCCGGCGCCCGAAGATTTAAAGCTGATCTACCTTTCTCTGCCCGAGGGCTTTGTCATTTACATCAAAGTCGCCATGTTCGGCGGCTTGATCATTGCGCTGCCCTACGTAGTCTATGAGTTCTGGAAGTTCATTGTGCCGGGATTGTTGGAAAAAGAACGCAAGCTGGTGCCGCCCATTGCCTTTGCAACCGTGCTCTGCTTTCTAGCGGGCGGTGCTTTTGCCTATTATATCATGATCCCGTTTGCCATCAAGTTTCTGCTCAGCTTTCAGACCGACTATCTCAGCGCCATGATCACCATCGGCAAGTATCTCGGCTTTGTCGTGACTATGATCCTGGCATTCGGCGTGGTCTTTGAGCTGCCGGTATTGTCCTTTTTGCTTTCAAAAATGGGGTTGTTGACGCCCGGCTTTATGCGTGAGTATCGCCGCTATGCCTATGTGCTGATCTTTATCCTCGGCGCCCTGCTGACGCCGCCGGACGTCATGTCGCAGCTGATGCTTGCCATTCCCCTGCTTGTCCTTTATGAGATCAGTATTTTTGTTTCTGCCCTGGTGGTGCGCAGGCGTCCCAAAGAAGACTGAGAACGATCTCTATGGATTTTTCTTCTCCCCATACCCCCTCTGATCAGCGCGGATTTGTCGACTTACATCTGCATTCGGTTTATTCGGACGGCCTTTTGACACCCAAACAAATCATCGAGGAAGCACAGCGGCGCGGACTTAAAGCGGTTTCCATTACCGACCATGACGCGGTCGCCGGTGTCGAGGAAGCCCTTACCTTCGGTTCGCTTTTAGGGGTGGAAGTCATTCCCGGAATTGAGATCAGCGTGCTGCATCAAGGGGTGGAAATCCATCTTTTGGGGTATTATATCGACAGCAGCAGCGCGGCGATTGCCGGTTACATTGAGCTTTTGGCAGAGTCGCGGCGGGAACGGGCGCAAAAGATCGTCCAAGCGCTTGAAAAAGAGGGGATCAATATCGCTTATGAAATGGTGCTGCAAAAGGCGAACGGGGCGCCGATAGGCCGGCCGCACATTGCCCAGGTGATGGTGGAAGAGGGGTATGTTTTTTCGGTCTATGAGGCATTCCAAAAATATTTGGGAGAAAATCGTTCAGGCGACATACCCAAGTTCAGTCTCTCGCTTCGGCATGCCGTCGAGATCATCAAAGACGCAGGGGGATTGGTGTTTTGGGCGCATCCCGCAACAACCCCCGTTCCGGAAGAGCTCCTGCCCCTTTTACTCGCCTGCGGTTTGGACGGCATCGAGGTAATTCATCCCAAACACCCGCCGGAAAAGCAGGCGCAATTTGCCGATTGGGCCAAGCGCTTTCGACTGCTGCAGTCGGGCGGTTCCGACTGCCACGGCGGCCGCGAGGGGAACCTCATGCTGGGTACGATGAAGGTGCCCGAATCTCTTTTTACTCAAATCAAAGAAAGAGCTGTTTCAACAGGCCGAATGCAGCCGCCGCCTCGGCAGCCGGCGGGGTGAAAAATTACTCTGTGTAAGATGTTCCGGAATTTGTGACTGTATGGGGCGAAGCGAATGCATTTTCGGCATATTTTTAATCTGAGGGGCACACCGGAAAACCTGAGGAAAGATGATGAGTTCGAGCGAACGAAAGAGATTGATCAATGAAAAGATCCGCCAGGCGGCGGAGATTTGTCGAGAAAAAGGTATCGACGTCTGGCTGACGTTCGTGCGCGAGACCGCGTCGACGCCCGATCCGATATTGGATCTGATTTTGGGAACCGGTTGTACCTGGCAGTCTGCTTTTCTCATCAGCGCAACGGGCAGGGCTGTTGCGCTCGTCGGCAGTTTGGATGCACAGAACATCCGCGATCATGCCGATTATGAGGTTCTCACCTACGTTGCCTCCATGCGCGAGGAGCTATTACGGCTTTTGCGCGAATTCAATCCCGCATCCATTGCCGTCAATTATTCGCTGAACGATCCGACCGCCGACGGGCTGACGCACGGCATGTACCTGATGCTGTGCGATTATCTTCGCGATACCCCTTTTCTCTCGCGGTTGATTTCGAGCGAGTCGCTTATTGCCGCTCTGCGCGGCCGCAAAACGCCTGCTGAACTGGAGCTGATCAAGGAGGCCGTTGCCGAGACGCTCGACATTCTCCAATCGGTAACCTCTTTCGTCCGAATCGGCATGAGCGAAAAGGAGATCGCCGAATTCATCAAAAGCCAGATCAAAGCGCGCGGGTTGGAACCGGCTTGGGAGGAAACGCACTGTCCGGCGGTCTTTACCGGACCGGATACCGCCGGTGCGCATGCGGGACCTACGGAGCGCCTTACGGCGCCGGGACATGTTATGAACATCGACTTTGGCGTACGCAAAGAGGGCTATGCGGCCGATCTGCAGCGAACCTGGTACTTTTTACGTCCGGGCGAAGAAAAGCCCCCTGCTGAAGTGTTGCGCGGCTTTGCGACGGTGCGCGAAGCCATCCGCCGCGCCGCCGAGTTTCTGCGGCCCGGTCGTTTGGGGTGGGAGGTCGATCACGTCGCCCGCCGGACCATTCTCGATGCCGGTTATGAAGAGTATCCTCATGCGCTCGGCCACCAGGTCGGCCGGAAGGCTCATGACGGCGGTACGTTACTTTGCCCCCGCTGGGAGCGCTACAAAGATTTGCCCTATTCCGTCGTGGAAGAAGGGCAGGTGTTTACGTTGGAACCGCGATTGACGATAGCCGGCTACGGCATTGCAACGATTGAGGAGATGGTCGTCGTAAAAGCGCAAGGATCAGAGTTTCTTTCGGATCCGCAGGACGAGATTTGGATAATTGATTCCGAGCAGTAAGCAGCGATTACATTTAACAAGCTTGCAGATAAACGTCGCAAAAAAAGCGGGGAAAACGGATGAAATCTGCAGCTATCGGCGAATGATAAAGGAGGTTAATCCTCATAAATTACAGGAACATTAAAGGACCCGTTCGTAACGTCGACCGTTACTTTCTGACCAACGCCGACCATCTTGAAGGCTTTGAAATTAAACGTTCCCGCCATGCTGGTTTTGCTGACCTGCGTAAATGTTACACTGCCCGATTCAGAGAAATAACCGTCTGAATTCTTGAGCACAGAACCTACCCCGTCTTGCGGCGGAAAGCGGAGCTGAAAAGTGCCGGTGGCCGGATTACGATAGATTTGAATGTCGATCGAATATTGCACGCCGCCGACATTGACTACACCCTGCACCTGCATTAATCCCGGCTCACCGCTTGCGGCATCGGCTTGACTTTGAAGGCCGTAAGCAGTATTAGAGGTAAAGTTGAGGTTGATATCGCCGCTGAGGGTTGCCGTCAAGGTGCCGTTTCGAGTTCCTGGGCTGGGAGTGGTGGGAGATTTGTCTTTATCATCGTTTCCACATGCAAGCACAAGAGATAAAACCAGCAACAAAACAACCCCAGATCGTATTTTTGACATGATTTCCTCCGGTATAAAGATTTTTTGGATCCGCTTTCCCCGCTATTGGAAAACGCTTTTCAACTTAGCCTAAAGGAATAATAATTGCAAATCAATTTTTGCATTTGTAATACCAACCGGTTATGAAAACCGTTCTGCATTCAAGGGGTATAGAGCGTACTTTGAACAGGGTCAAGAGCTAAGCATCTATAACAAGAGGAACGCAGCAATGACTATTTCGAACAATTTTCGGCGTGTCTTTTCGGTTGTTGGATTTGCCATTGTTATCATGGGGAACGTTTGGCCGGCCGAGTCGACGCAAACGGATTCTTCGGCAATTTCTTCCGTCTCCCAAAGCTTTATCATCGACTACCAAGGCTATTTAAGTAACGCTCAGGGGCAGCCCGTTTCCGGTGCCATTACGGTCACTTTTTCGATCTGGGATGCAGCCGACGGGGGAAATAAGCTCTGGTACGAAACGCAGACGGTGGATGTGCGGCTCGGCTATTTTACCGCTCATCTGGGAAGCAACGCGGCGCTGCCGATGGTTTTGTTCGACGGCAAGAGTCGATGGCTGGAGGTGACGATCAACAATGAGACGCTCAAGCCGCGCAAACCAATCAATCGCGTGCCGACAGCCGTTTACGCCGACAATGCGGCGGCGCTGGGAGGTCTGCCGGCGAGCGAATATTATTCCAAATCGGCGGCCGAGTCATATCGAATGAACAAGATCGATGCCTATGCCCTTGGCGGGCAGCCTGCTGCCGGCTATGTGACCCATGCGCAAGGTGACGCCAAGTACGTCACAAAGGGCGCACCCAACAGCGTATCCGGCGAAATGATTGTGGACGGATCGATCCAGAAAAAAGATTTGGCTTTCGAAATCGGCACCGGCGGCATCGACCGCATTACGGTGCTGGCGCCCGGGTTGGAAGGCGGCGGCAGCGGCAGCAATGTGACCATCGGATTGAGCGGACCATACCAAAGCGGCCAGGCTTTTGACGGCCGTTTCGTTAAACGCGGCGAGGCGGGCAGCGTTACCGGCGCCATGATCGTGGACGGTTCGCTCACTTCGATCGACGTTCAAGACGGCTCGCTGCAGCCGGCCGATATGGCCTTCCCGATCGGTACCATCAACGGCGTAACGGCCGGTGAGGGTTTGGCAGGCGGGGGAACAGGCGGCACCGTCACTTTGTCGCTCAACGACCGTTACAAAACCGGTTCCGCCTTTGACGGCCGTTTTGTCCTACGGGGTGAACCCAACTCAATTACTTCGGCTATGATTCGGGACGGCGAAATCACCTCCGCCGACATTCTCAACCGTACGATCCAACCGGAGGATCTGGCCTTTCCGGCGGGCGACATTACCGGTGTGATTGCCGGGCGAGGCTTGGCGGGCGGCGGAATCAGCGGCGACGTACAAATCCAGCTGGCCGATGAATATGCAAGCGGTGTCGTCTACAATTCCATGTTCGTCAACGAAAATCAGGAAAACGCGATCACGAGCGGCATGATTCGCGACGGAGAGGTAAAGTCCAACGACATTGCGGCAGGAGCCGTACTGGGAACCCATCTGGCCAACGGCTTTTGGGTACAGCAGAATCAGCCTGCCGGTGCGGTCATTACGGCGACGAATCAGTCGCCTTCCACCAGCGCTTCCGGAATGGAAGGACGAGGATTCGTCGGTGTCAAAGGCGTGGGATCGCAGACCGGCGTATACGGCGAGGGGGCGCAATACGGCGTCTATGCCCGCGCTACGGATCCTACGAAATGGGGGTTGTACGTCGAAGGCCGAGCCTTTTGTACCAGCGGCGCCTGGGGCGACTTGGCGGAGCTGGTGCCTCAGGCGGAGCCGGTCGAAGCCGGCGACGTGATCGTCATCGATCCTTCCGCGCCGATGCGTTTTAAACTGTGTGATCGTCCGAACGACACGCGGGTTGCAGGCGTCGTTTCCACAGCGCCCACACTTATCGTCGGCGACGCTGCACCCCAGACAAACTATCATCCCTTGGCTTTGGCCGGCATTGTGCCCTGCAAGGTGGTTGCTGTGGAACCGATTGCCGTCGGCGATCTTTTGACGACCTCGGCCAAGCGCGGTTATGCGCAAAAAGCGACTCAGCCGCAGATCGGCGCCATTCTCGGCAAGGCGCTTGAGCCGCTGCCCGCCGGTGAAGGGGTTATTCGCATCCTCGTCGCGCTGCAGTAGGAGGGAATATGCAAAAGCGACTCCTTGTGTTCTGCATATTGCTGCTTTCCGCTGCGGCCTCCGGCGTTGCTCAGAGCGACCGCATGTCGTCGCAAAGCTATACCATCGACCGCGACGCCTTTCTCAACGCCGGGGGGACTTCCGACGGCGGCCTCTTGACGGATCGGCTGGGCACGCCGAATCTCAGCCGGATGCAGGGTAAGAATATGGTCATCGGCACAGCGGTTCGGGAAGCATTGTCCAACAGCGAGTCTCTTCCGGACGATTTTGCTTTTTGGGGTAATTATCCCAATCCCTTTAACGAGCGCACGATTTTCCGCTTTGCTCTTCCCAAAGCGGCGCAGGTTCGACTCGAAATTTATTCTCTCCTGGGGCAACGACTTTTAGTCCTTTTGCAGGGCCAGCTGCCGCCGGGCCGGTATGAGGTTCCGTTTGACGGGGCGGACGATAACGGCGCTCTTTTGCCGAGCGGCGTTTACTTTTGCCGATTGACGACAAAAGAATTTGAAAAATCGCAAAAACTGCTTATTTTAAGATGACGATCGACGAACAGAGCGCCGTCGTCGAATAGATAGGCTGCACCGAACCTGCTCCGGTCGGCTTTAGCAAAACGGTTTTTAGACAAAGCAGCGCTATCGAGGCCTGCATGGCAACCCAAGTCATCGTCGTCGGTCCGCTTCAAGTCAACTGCTTCATCGTCGCCTGCGAGGCGACGCATCAAGCGCTGATCATCGATCCCGGCGACGAACCGACAAAAATTCTCCATCATCTTTCCAAAAACCGGCTTACAGCCGGCTACATTCTCCTCACGCATGGACATTTCGATCATTTAGGCGCGGCCGCCGAACTTAAGCGCCGAACCGGCGCATCGGTTTTGGCGCATCCGGGTGATCAGCTGCTTATCGAACAGGCGGCGATGCATGCCGCGTTGTTCGGACTGCCGCCGCCGGAACCGGTTCGCGTCGATCAGTGGCTTTCTCACGGACAAACAATCGAATGGGGGCAGTTGAAAGGTTTGGTCATGGAGACTCCGGGTCATTCGCCCGGGTCGATCAGCCTGTTTGTCGATAATCAGGTCTTTGTCGGCGACGTGCTGTTCAGCCGCAGCATCGGGCGTACTGATTTGCCCGGCGGCAGTTATGAAACTTTGATTCGATCAATCAAGGAAGTCTTGATGGCCCTTCCGGATGAGGTTGTGGTACATTCCGGCCATGGGCCGTCAACGACCATCGGGCGCGAGCGAAAGTTTAACCCATTTATTGCGTGAATGCATTTTTTGATTAGATAAAGGATTCTCTTATGGAAGCAGCTGTCGGTTTGAAGGAGCCTCTGGTCGTCATTAACGAAGACGAATGCAAGGGGTGCGGATTGTGCGTGGATATTTGCCCGAAAAAAGTCCTGTTCCAGCAACGCCATTTGAATCGCATGGGATATCATCCGGCAGGATATACGGGAGAGGGATGCATCGGCTGCGGTCACTGCTTTTACGCCTGCCCGGAACCCGGCGCCATTTCGGTTTACAAAAAAGGATATGTCGTTCCCAATCATAAGGAGAACGAATAGATGGCTAAAGAATTGATCAAAGGCAATGAAGCGGTTGTGAAAGGGGCCATCTTGGCGGGCTGCCGATTTTTTTTCGGCTACCCCATCACACCGGCTTCAGAGATTGCCGAAGCAGCGGCATATTACCTGCCGCAGGTCGGCGGCGTTTTTCTTCAGGCAGAGAGCGAGGTGGCATCCATCAACATGCTCTACGGCGCTGCTTCCGGCGGTGTACGCGCCATGACGGCTTCCGCCAGTCCGGGCATCAGCCTAAAGATGGAGGGCATCTCTTACTGCGCCGGCTCCGAACTTCCGGTTGTCATCGTGGACATCATGCGCGGCGGACCGGGACTGGGAAACATCGCACCGGAGCAATCCGACTATAATCAAATTGTCAAAGGCGGCGGACATGGTAATTACAAAACGATCGTCTTGGCTCCAAATTGCGCCCAAGAGATGTGTGATTTGACCATCCTGGCTTTTGAGCTGGCGGACAAATACCGCAATCCCGCCGTAGTGGCGGCCGACGGCTTTATCGGCCAAATGATGGAGCCGGTAGAGTTTCCGGCACCCGTCGAGAGCCTGCCGAAGAAAGACTGGGCGCTCAATGCCGATGCGGAGGACGAAACCAAGCTGATCACCTCGATTTATCTCGATCCGCCGGAGCTGGAAGAGCACAACCTGAAGCTGCAAAAAAAATATGCCGAGATGGAAAAGAACGAGGTGCGTTACGAAGAGTATCAGCTTCAGGATGCAAAGATGGTTCTGATCGGCTACGGCGTCGTCTCGCGCCTCATTCAATCGGCGGTGGACGATCTGCGCGCCGAGGGCGTGCCGGTCGGCATGTTGCGTCCTATCACCCTTTTTCCTTTTCCCAAAAAGAAAATTGCCGAGCTGACGGATCGGGTCGATTCGTTTTTGGTCATCGAACTTTCGAACGGTCAAATGGTGGATGACGTCCGCTTGGCAGTGAACGGCAAAAAGCCGGTGCATTTTTACGGCAGAATGGGCGGCGTCGTGCCCACAACGGAAGAGATCATCGAACAAGTCATGCAACTGATAAAGGCATAACCTATGGCAGCGAACGCCTTTTTAAAACCGAACAGCTTTTATCCGATTTATGAGCGGAAATCGGGGCTTAAGGACGTAACGCATTATTGTCCCGGCTGCGGCCACGGCGTCCTGCACAAGCTCATCGCCGAGGCCTTGGACGACTTTAAGATTCGCGAGCGGACAATTCTGATCAGTCCGGTCGGCTGCAGCGTTTTTGCCTATTACTATTTTCGCGTCGGCAACATACAATGCGCGCACGGCAGAGCGCCGGCAGTGGCGACGGGGATCAAGCGGGTGCATCCGCACAGCATCGTGATCAGCTATCAGGGAGACGGCGACTTGGCGGCGATCGGCGCCAACAACATTCTGCAGGCGGCCAACCGCGGCGAAGCGATTACCGTCTTTTTCGTCAACAACGCCATATACGGCATGACCGGCGGCCAAATGGCGCCCACCACGCTCATGGGACAAAAAACGACCACGACGCCGTTCGGCCGGCACGCCGAAAATGAAGGGTTCCCTCTGCGCGTTTCAGAACTCATCTCCGTGCTCGAAGCGCCGGTCTATGTCGAACGGACGGCCATCACCGATGCGGCGCACATCATGAAAACGCGCGCCGCCGTACGCAAGGCGCTGCGGAATCAGATCGACAACAAAGGCTTTTCGTTAGTCGAGGTTTTGTCCGCCTGCCCCTCCGGCTGGAAGATGACGCCGGTCGAAGCCAAACACTGGATCGAAGAAGAGATGTTCAAAGTGTTTCCGCTCGGGGTCTACAAGGACATCACGGACCGCATCGAGCCGCGGCCTGCCGAGCGCCGCGTCTTTTCTGTAGACGGCATTGCCGAAAAACTGGAGCTTCCAAAGGAAACGTCCGTTCAAACGGAAATTTCCGCCGCAAAAGAACGCAACGAACGGCTGGTGATTGCCGGCTTTGGCGGACAAGGCATTCTCGTTTTGGGGATCGGCTTGGCGCAGGCCGGTATGATCAACGGTTATCACGTCTCCTGGTTGCCTTCCTACGGCCCGGAAATGCGCGGCGGCACCGCCAACTGCCATGTCAATCTTTCGACGCGCCGCGTCGGCTCGCCGCTGGTCTCCAAACCGACGGTTTTGATCGCCATGAACTTGCCATCCCTGGACAAATTCGAGCCGATTGTCGTGCCCGGAGGTTGGATTATTTACGATTCTTCGCTAATTCATCGGCAGCCGATGCGAAGCGACGTCAAAACCTTGCCCATACCGGCGACTCAGATGGCGGACGAACTCGGCAACACGCGCGTTGCCAACATGATCATCTTGGGCGCTTACATCGCTTTGAGCGGCATCATGCCGGCGGATTGTGTGATGGAAGCGCTGCCGTTCATCATCAAGCGAAAGAATCTGTTGCCTCTCAACCGGAGTGCTGTGGAAAAGGGGATGGAATTCGTCAGGAATGCCGGCTTGTCGGCGTGACGCAGCGATTTACGGAAGACTCTGCGCGGGCGGCAAAAAGTGCTCAGATTTTAGGATAAATCTTTGTATATTAGAACAGTTAATGGATGAATAAATTGAGAGAGTCGTTGCCATCCAAACTGTTCGCGAAACCGATCTGAATCGTTTGTTGCCGTTCGTTGCCAAGCCGGGACGATATATCGGCAACGAATTCAATATTGTCCGCAAATCTCCTGCTGACGTCGACCTGCGTATCGCTCTTGTCTTTCCGGATGTTTACGAGATCGGCATGTCCTATTTGGGATTCGCCATTCTCTATCATCTGCTGAACCGCATGCCGGGGGTTTACGCGGAGCGCGTCTTTGCTCCCTGGATCGATATGGAGCAAAAGATGCGCGAGCAGAAGGTCCCTTTGTTCAGCCTGGAGACGCGAACACCGCTCAATCAGTTCGATATCGTCGGCTTTACGCTGCAGTATGAACTGCACTTTCCGACCATACTCAATCTTTTAGATTTGGGCGGGGTGCCGCTGTCGGCGTGGGAAAGAGAGGGATTTCCTTTGGTTTTTGCCGGCGGACCGTCGGCCTTTAATCCCGAACCGATCGCCGAGTTTTTGGATGCGGTGGTTATCGGCGACGGGGAAGAAATTGCGCCGAAAATCGCCGAAATGGTGCGCGTGGCCAAAAGAGGGAAGGTCTCTCGCGCGGATCTGTTGTTCGAATTGGCAAAGGTGCCGGGCGTTTATGTTCCGCAATTCTATCGCGAAGCGTACGACGAGACGGGCAAGTTTCGCGCTTTGGAACCGGTTCGGGAGGGCGTGCCGCGGCGCATCCGCGCCCAGATCGTCGAGGAGTTAAAGCCGGAATATTACCCAGACAAACCGCTTGTGCCGTTGATTCCGACGGCTCACGACAGGGTCTCGTTAGAGATTGCCCGCGGTTGTTCCCGCGGCTGCCGCTTTTGCAACGCCGGCATCATCTATCGCCCGGTGCGGGAGCGTTCGCCGGAAGATCTCCTGGAACAGGCGCGACGCAACATCGAAGCGACGGGACACCAGGAGGTGTCGCTGCTGTCGCTTTCGACTTCGGACTATACGCAGCTGCCGAAATTGATGTACCTGCTTGCAGCCGAATTCAGCAGCAGGAACATCAACATTTCTTTCCCCTCGCTCAAGCCGGAAAGTTTTACACCGTTGGTGGCGCGGTATGCGCGCGGCGTGCGCAAATCCGGTTTGACCTTGGCGCCGGAAGCCGGATCGCAGCGGCTGCGCAATGTCATCAACAAGGCTACCAGCGAGGGAGAGCTGCTGCGCGCGGTGGAGCTGGCTTTTCGTGAAGGGTGGGAGACGGTCAAACTCTACTTCATGATCGGTCATCCGACGGAGACCGATGCGGATTTGGAAGGCCTGATCGATCTGGTCGACCAGGTCCGGCGCATTGCGGCGAAAAAAGGGGGGCGCATTCATGTTTCGCTGTCGCCTTTCATCCCCAAACCGCATACTCCGTTTCAATGGGCGGCTCAGGACACCCGAGAGCAAAGTCAACGCAAGCTGGACTTTTTGTTGGAAAGAATGCGTTGGCGAAACGTCAAAGTGAGCAGACGCGACCCCGAGACCGCCTATGCCGAGGGGCTGCTTGCCCGCGGTGATCGCCGATTGGCCAAGGTCATCCGGCGAGTTTGGGAGCTGGGCGCAAAATTGGACGGCTGGACGGAGCTGTTCGATTTTTCGCGTTACGAAACGGCGCTGAAAGAAAACGGCCTTGAATTTGCAGAATACCTGGCGGAACGGTCTTTTGATGATCCGCTTCCTTGGGATCACATCGACAAGGGTGTGACGAAAAAGTTTCTGCGCGATGAATATCGCCGAGCTTTGGGCGAAGAACAGCTGCCGGATTGCCGACTCAGTGAATGCCACGCGTGCGGCCTCATGGGGCAAAAAGTGTGTCGCGAATTGTTCGCGGATTCCGCCCCAAAGCCGCAGCAAAACGAAGAGGCGCCGATCTGGGAGCCGCCTGCAAAGATCGAGCGGCCGAGCGACGAAAAAGTGCTTTATGCGCGCCTCCGTTACAGCCGCGACGAGGAGCTGCGGTGGCTGTCACATCTCGATATGATGCGGTTGATCGAGATGGCTTTGCGGCGTTCCAAGCTGCCGGTTGTCTTTACGCAAGGATTCAATCCGCATCCCAAATTGGCCTACGGGCCGCCGCTGCCGACCGGCTTGACCAGCGAGGCGGAATACCTGGATATCGCCTTTACGGGCAGCGAAGAGACGGATTTTATCAACGCCTTGTCGCCTTTTCTGCCGAATGGGATGAGGATTCTGCAGCAGCGTATTTTGGATCATCGGCCTCCGGCGCCGGCAGCGGTGATCAATCGAGCTGTTTATGATTTTTTTCTCACAAACGGAAAAGAGTGTGAACCCGCCGTTGAACGACTCGGTCAATTATTGAGTTGTTCCGAGCTGCGCGTGGAAAGAAAAAAAGAATCGGGTTACCAGATCATCGACATTCGGCCGTTTTTGCTTGCATTCGAGCTTAACGAGGGCGGCTTTGCCCTGACGACTGCCTTTGTTGACGGCAAAAGCGCCCGCATCGATGAAATCTTGGCCCTTGTTTTCCCCCACGCCGAAGAACCGGCGGCGTCTGCTTCCATCCATCGGCGCGCTTTGTGGGTACAGAACGGCGACCGACGAATCGATCCGATGGATCTGACGCAGTAAGAAAAAGTGTAGAGGAACTATGAGCAAAATCATTGCAATCAACGTCTCCTTGGGTGAGACGAGAATCGCTATTTTGGAAAATAAGCAGTTGGTGGAGCTCTATTACGAGCTTCCCGAGCGGGAACGCATGGTGGGGGACATTTACTACGGCAAAGTGGCAAAGGTTTTGAAAGGACTTCAGGCTGCCTTTATCGACATCGGTCACAAGCAGGATGCCTTTTTGCATTTTTCCGACATTGACGATCATTTGATCGGGTTCGATCCCCACGCTAAAAAGGATCAACAGTTTCCCAAGCTCGACCAAAAACGGGACGGGCTGCCGATAAAGCGCGGCGACAACATCCTCGTTCAGGTAACCAAAGAACCGATCTCGGAAAAAGGCGCCCGCGTGACCACTGCCATTTCCCTGGCGGGCCGCTATCTTGTCCTGGTGCCCAACGACAACATTGTCGGCGTTTCGAAAAAAATTCAAAATCGCAAAGAGCGTTTTCGCCTGAAAAAAATCGGTCGCGAAATCCGACCGGAAAATTTCGGCCTGGTCATTCGTACCGTCGCCGAGGGAAAGGACGAAGCGGCGCTCAAAGCGGATTTGGAAAGTCTCATGAAAAAGTGGGACCAATTGGTGAAAAAGATGCGCTCCGTCGAACCGCCGGCATTGGTCTACAAGGATGTGGGCGTGCTTTCAAGCGTCATCCGTGATCTTTTTACCAACGACATCGAGCAGCTGATCGTCGACGATAAAAAGATGTACAAAGAGATCGTCCGCTACCTCAAGGATGTTTCCCCACAGCTGGTCGATCGCGTCAAGCTGTATGAGAAAAAGACGCCCCTGTTCGACGAGTACGATATCGAGGAGCAGATCAACCGCAGCATTTCCCGCAAAGTCTGGCTCAAGAGCGGCGGCTATCTCTTTTTCGATCATACGGAAGCTCTGACGGCGATCGACGTCAACAGCGGCAGATTTGCCGGTCGGTCGAATCACGACGCCAACAGCCTGAGAATCAACCTCGAGGCGGCGCGTGAAATCGCCCGTCAGCTGCGGCTGCGCGACATCGGCGGCATCATCATCATCGATTTCATCGACATGGTGGATCCCAAAAACAAACAAAAGCTGCTCGAAGAGTTTAAAAAGGAGCTGGCGAAAGACCGCGCGCAGACCAACGTTGCGCCGATTTCCGAGTTCGGCATCGTCGAGATGACGCGGGAGAGGGTACGGCCGGCACTGCTGTACTCGATCTCCGAACCGTGTCCCGCCTGTATGGGAACAGGCCGCGTCATCTCCAAAACGACGATTGCGCACAAGATCGAGCGCTGGATCAAACGGTACCGCAGCGAAGGCGGAGAGAGAAGCGTCCAGTTGGTTGTTCATCCGGAGCTGGCCAAGTTCTTGACCAGCGGCGTGCGCAGTTTTATCCGGCGCATGAGCTGGCATTATTGGATGCGTTTCAAAGTCATCGCCGACGAAAACATCAGTCTGGATGAATTCCGTTTTTTGGACAAGCATGGTGAGGAAGACCTCACGGATAAATATATGTCTTGACTTTTTTTGCCTATTTTTGTAATTTAACAAGCTTTTAAAATGACGATAATTAGGGAGATGGACGCCGATGTATGCGGTAGTGGAAATAGCGGGACAGCAGTTCAAAGTCAAAAAGGACGATGTCGTGCTGGCGAATCGCCTGCCTGGAGAGCAGGGTGATGAAATTTCGATCGATAAGGTGCTGCTGGTTTCCGATGAGCAGGGGATCAAGGTGGGTGCGCCCTATGTGGACGGCGCCAAAGTGACTGCGGCGATCCTTGAGCAGACCCGTGGGGACAAGATTCTGGTGTTCAAGAAGAAGCGTCGCAAACGTTACAAAGTATTGAAAGGACACCGTCAACTGCTGACGGCGCTGCAGATCAAGGAAATCACGGCGTAATTATTCCAATCGGGAGAACCAAGCATGGCGCATAAAAAAGGTGTAGGAAGCAGCCGAAACGGCCGCGACAGCAATGCCAAGCGGCTGGGCGTCAAGCGTTTCGGCGGCCAAGTCGTGACGGCGGGAAGCATTCTCGTGCGGCAGCGCGGAACGCGTATCCATCCCGGGCCCAATGTCGGGATCGGTAAAGACGACACGCTGTTTGCCCTTGTCAACGGCACGGTCAAATACTATTCGAGCGGCAAAGACAAAAAGTTCGTAACAATAATTCCCGCTTAAGAATCTAAAAAGCGCCGCGTAATCGACGGCGCTTTTTTTATGCCCTCTCTTTCACTCAATCTCCTCTAAACAAATATTATGCCGGCAGGCCACTTTTAGCTTGACTCTGAGCGGCTGTTCTTTTATATTCATTGGACTTTCCATGCAAAGGGTTCTGCCTATGTCGGTTACGATCGAGCAAGTTGAAAAGATTGCCTTATTGGCCAAGTTGTCCTTTAGTGATGACGAAAAGCGGGTGTTCGTGGATCAATTCAATCAGATCCTTTCTTATGTGGAAAAGCTGAATAAATTGGATACCTCGCAAGTAGAACCGACTTTTCATGTATTGGAGCAGGTAAACGTACTGCGCGACGATCGAGTGGAGCCGTGGCTGACTCAGGAAGAAGCATTGGCCAACGCGCCGCGCGCGCATCATGGATTTTTCAGCGTACCCAAGGTGATTGGGTGAAAGCAGGCAGGCGCATAGTTGTCGTTATTCCGGCACGATGGGCGTCCACCCGCTTTCCGGGCAAGCCGCTGGCAAACATTGCCGGCAAGCCGATGATTCAGCGGGTGTATGAGCGGGTATCGCAGGCGCGGGACATCGATGAGGTGCTGGTGGCGACCGACGACGAGCGCATTTCGGGCGCCGTTGCGACTTTTGGCGGGCGTGCCGTCCTGACTCCCTCTGAACTGCCTTCCGGTACGGATCGCACAGCTTTTGTCGCGCGGCAATTGCAGGCCGATATACTCGTCAATGTGCAAGGTGACGAACCGTTGATCGATCCGGCTGCGGTCGAGATGACGGCAAACCTTTTGCTCGAAGATGAAACCGCCGATCTTTCCACATTGGCCAGAAGAGTCAAGAGCGTAGAGGATTTAGAAAATCCCAATAAAGTGCGCGTGGTTTTGGACCGTTTCGGACATGCCTTATATTTCAGCCGCGCCGTCATCCCTTACCTACGAGATGTCAAAGATTCCTTCGGCCGATTGGAGCGCTTTCCTTATCTGGAGCACATCGGTATTTACGGTTACCGGCGCGAAGCGCTCTTTCAATTGACGGCCCTGCCGCCGTCGAGCCTGGAGGAAGCGGAACGTCTCGAGCAATTGCGCGCTTTGGAAAACGGGATGACCATCAAAGTGGGGATCTGCGATTTTGTCAGCCAAGGGGTGGATACGCCCGAGGATGCGGTTGCAGTCGAAAGAATGATTCGAGAGCGTGAATTATGACCGGCGCGAAAAAAGCCAAATATATTTTTGTAACAGGAGGTGTGGTTTCCTCGCTGGGGAAAGGTATTGCGGCGGCGTCCATCGGCAGACTCTTGAAGGCGCGCGGTTTCGATGTGACGATCATGAAGCTCGATCCTTATCTCAACGTCGATCCGGGAACCATGAGCCCCTATCAGCACGGCGAAGTCTATGTCACTGACGACGGGGTGGAGACCGATTTGGACCTCGGCCACTATGAGCGCTTTATCCACACCGACATGACGCGAGACAACAACACCACCGCCGGACAGGTTTACGAAACCGTGATCAAGCGCGAGCGGCGCGGCGATTTTCTCGGCAAAACGGTGCAGGTGATTCCGCACATCACCGACGAAATCAAGCGGCGCGTGCTCAAGGTCGGGCAGACCGGCAAATACGACGTTGTCTTTGTCGAGGTCGGCGGCACGGTCGGCGATATCGAGGGACTGCCGTTTTTGGAAGCCATCCGCCAATTCATTCTCGAACAGGGACGAGAGAACGTCATGATCATCCACCTGACGCTCGTTCCTTATCTGGCCAACTCCGGCGAAATGAAGACCAAGCCGACGCAGCACTCGGTTATGAAGCTGCGCGAGATTGGTCTGCAGCCGGACATGCTGCTTTGCCGTACCGATCGTCCTTTGGAAAACTCGGATCGCGACAAGATTGCCCTTTTCTGCTCCGTTTCGCCCGAAATGGTCATCGAGGCGCGCGATGCGGATACAATTTATGAGATTCCTCTTTCCTTCGAAAAGTTCGGGGTGGGCGACAAAGTGGCGGCGCGCTTGGGTCTGCCTAAACGCGAAGCCGATTTGACGGGTTGGAAGACCTTTGTCCGTAAGGTGCAGAATCCCTCCCATTTTGTCCGCATCGGCATTTGCGGAAAATATACGGAGCTTCGCGACAGCTACAAATCGATCATCGAAGCCTTTGTGCACGCCGGCGTGGATAATGACGCCAAAGTCGAACTCAAGTGGCTCGATTCCGAAGTTCTGACGCGGGAGAATGCGGCCGAGTATTTGGATGACGTTGCCGGCCTGTTGGTGCCGGGCGGTTTCGGCGAGCGCGGCAGCGAGGGCAAGATTGCGGCAGTCGGCTATGCGCGCGAAAACAACCTGCCCTTTTTCGGCATCTGTTTGGGCCTGCAATGTGCCGTGATCGATTTTGCCAGGAACGTCTGCGGTCTTGCCGGCGCCAACAGCACCGAATTCAACAAGAATACGCCGCATCCGGTGATCGATCTGATGGAGACTCAGATCGACGTCACGGAACTGGGCGGAACCATGCGGCTCGGCGCCTATAAATGCCGTCTGGTGAAGGAGAGCCGCGCCTACAAGGCCTACGGCAAAACGTTGATCAGCGAACGGCACCGGCATCGCTACGAAGTCAACAATCAATATGTGGAGCTGTTCAAGCGCCATGGGATGCTGATCGCCGGCATCAATCCCGACAACAATCTGGTCGAGGTCATCGAACTGCCGAATCATCCGTGGTTCGTCGGCGTCCAGTTTCATCCCGAACTGAAATCGCGGGTGTTGAATACGCATCCGCTCTTTCGCGATTTTGTCGCGGCGGCCATTGCTTATCAAAATAAAAGGATCGAATTGAACGGATTGGAGAACCATGATGAAGACGGTTCAAGTGGGAGATATTAAGATCGGCCCTGGTCAGCCCATTGCGCTGATCGCCGGTCCCTGCGTCATAGAGTCGGAAGAGCTGGTTTTGCGGACTGCCGAAGCAGTGAAAAAACTTGCCGACCGATACGGCATGCCCTATATTTTGAAATCCTCCTTTCTCAAAGATAATCGCTCCTCTTCGACCAGTTACCAGGGACCCGGATTGGAAGAGGGGCTGCGCATTCTGCAGAAAGCCAAGCAGGAGCTCGGCATTCCGGTGCTGTCCGACATTCACAACGAACATCAGGCCAAGACGGCGGCCGAGGTGCTGGATGTGCTGCAGATACCGGCGTATCTTTCCATGCAGACCAGTTTGACCGTCGCGGCGGCCCGCACCGGCCGAGTCATCAATGTTAAAAAAGGGCAGTTCCTTGACCCGCATGACATGAAGAACGTAATTCAAAAGATCGAGCATGAAGGGAACGAACGGATTCTGCTTACCGAGCGCGGCACGTTTTTCGGTTACCATAATCTGGTGGTCGATTTTCGCTCCTTGCCGATCATGCGGGGACTGGGTTATCCGGTGGTCATCGATCCGACACACGCCATTCGCGTCTATGGGATTTCGTCGAGCGACCCGCGCGGCGGGCATCCGGAGTTTGTGCCGGCATTGACGCGCGCCGCCGTTGCCGCCGGATGCGAAGCGGTCTTTATCGAAACGCATCCCAACTGCTCGGAGGCCCTCTGCGACGCCGCCAGCATGTGGCCGCTGCAAAAGCTGGAAAAGCTGCTCATTCAGATCAAACGAATCGATGAACTGAGAAAAACGCTCGAGGTCGAAGCGCCGCTATGAGCATGCAGAAACCGATCAGCCGGCCGCTTGCGCCGATTCAAGATGCGCACGAGATCATCGAATGTGCGCGGCGCGTCCTGCGCATCGAAAGCGAGGCCGTGGCCGCTCTGATTCCGCGCATCGATGAAAATTTCGAACGCGCCGTGCGCACCATTCTTAACTGCAAGGGCCGGGTGATTGTCACCGGCATCGGCAAGTCGGGGCTCATCGGCAAAAAGATCGCCGCCACATTCAGCAGCACCGGCACTCCGGCGTTCTTTCTTCACCCCGCCGATGCGGTGCACGGCGACGTCGGCATGGTTACGCCGGACGATGTAGTCATCTGCCTGTCCAAAAGCGGCAATACCGACGAGATCAGCGCATTGATTCCCATTCTCAAGCGCATCGGCGTGCCGATCATCACCTTGACGGGAAATCTTCGTTCTTCGCTGGCCACACGCAGCGACATCGTCATCGACGTCGGCGTGGTCAGCGAGGCCTGCCCGAACGACCTGGCGCCGACTGCCAGCACGACTGCCATGCTGGCCATGGGCGACGCCCTGGCGGTGGCTTTGCTGGAGCAACGCGATTTCGATTCGGAGGACTTTGCCTTTCTGCATCCGGCCGGCTCTTTGGGACGTCGGCTGCAGAAAATCGACGATATCATGTTCACCGGCAGCTACCTGCCGGTGGTGTCCGTAGAGGCCAGGATGACCGAGGTTATTTCCGAAATCACGCGCAAGCGGTTCGGCGGCACCTGCGTGGTCGATGAAAACGGCAAACTGGCGGGCATCATTACCGACGGGGATTTGCGGCGTTTGCTGCAGAAACCCTGCGATTTGACTTCCATGAAGGCTTTGGAGGTGATGAACCCAAATCCGAAAACTGCGCGGTGCGGTTCAACGGCGCTGTCGGCGTTTCAGATTATGGAGCAGCACAATATCCTTCAGCTGATCATCGTGGATGATGAAAATCGACCGGTAGGCATGGTGCATCTGCACGATTTGCTCGAAGCCGGCATGGGGGCGTTCAAATGAAGCGCAGATGGGCGGGAATAGCGGCGCTGCTTTGGTTGGCCTGCAGCTCGCACGACATCGAGCCGGACGTGGTGGTGCAGGGCGATCAGCCCGATCAGGAGATTTGGAATTTCTCCGTCACGGCGACCGACCGCGGCAATCTACAGGCGGTCATCCGCGCCGGACACATGCGGCGCTACGCCAATCGCTCGCTGCTCATCTTTGATCAGGGCGTGCATATCGATTTTTACGATCAGGATGGAAAGCATGCCTCGGTTTTGACTGCGGAGGGTGGTGAGCTGGACGACAATACAACCAACGTCAAAGCGATCGGCAATGTGGTCGTCAAGTCGGACAGCGGTTTCACTCTCTATACGGATGAGCTTTTCTTCAACAAAGAGAGGAACCGCATCTACTCGAATGTGACGGTGATGGTGACCACTGACAAGGGCGATACGCTGCGCGGCGTTGGTTTTGAATCCGATACGCAGATGAACGACTGGCATATACAAAAGCCGTTCGAGGGCATTATTCACAAGGGAGCGGACCTGCAGTTCAAATCGAAAAAACCTTCCCGCAAGGATTCGATCTTGGTTGCTCCCGACTCGGCAGCTGTGGAAAAGCGGGAATGAAGGGGCGAATTTACACCCTATTGCCGCTGATCGTTTTCGCCGTTGTCGTCAGTGCGGCCGATCAGAGAAAAAAAGCGTCCAAGCTGATCCTCGAGCATGCGGATGTTTTGGAAGGTCAACGGTTGGGCGATCGCGAGATTCGCCGCCTGAAGGGTAACGTAAAATTTCGCCAGGATTCCGCAATACTGACCTGCGATGAGGCCGTGCAGTATCTGTCCGAAGGCCGAACGGTGCTTTCTGGCAGCGTGCGGTTCGTCGATTCCAGTCGAACGTTGTCCGGAGATCAGGTGACCTATGAGGAAGCGACGCGCGTCACGTGCATCGAAGGCAACGCCGAGCTGAGCGACGCTTCCCATCGGCTGCGTGCGCTGCGTATCTGCTACGATGATTTGACGGAAAAGGCATCGGCAGAGGGCGCCGCAGAGCTTTCGAATGAAAAAGAGCGGACCACGATCGTCGGTGCGCGCATCGAGTACGATCGCCGCAGCGGTTACGCCAGCGTCATCGGCAAACCGCAGATGACGCGGGTCGACAGCACCGACGGTGGCGAGCTGATCATCAGCGGCGTGTTCTTTGAGATGTTTGAAGACGGCGATCGGATCGTCGTATCGGACAGCGTACGCGTACTGCGGGGAGACCTGGAAGCCCGTTGTGATTCGCTGGTCTATCTGCGCAAGGAAAATGCCGTCAAGCTCGCGCACTTGCCGCGCGTCAAGCAGGACCGGCAGCGCCTCACCGGTTCGGCCGTTACGCTCCATCTGCGTGACGCCCAGGTGAACGCCATCGAAATCGTCGGTAGCGCCTTGGCTGCGGCGCCGGTCGATTCTTTGGTTCCCGTGCGCACGCCTTTCGACCTGCTCAGCGGCGAGCGAATGATGGTGCATCTTTCCGATGAGCAGATCGATTCGGTGCGGATCACCGGCCGCGCCACCAGCTATTATCATGTCATTGAAGACGGCGTCGAAAAAGGCTTGAACAAAGTATTGGGCGACACGCTGTTCATTGCCTTCAAGGATCGTAAAATCGACAGGGTGCGCGTCGCAAGTTCGCCTGCCGCCTCGAAAGGAGAATTTTCTCCGCCGAAAATCCTGGCCAAGCCGGAAATAGAGCTGCAGGCGCTGATCGGCAGGTTGGGAATGGAGGCTGCAGAGAATAAACGCAAAAAGGAAGCCGTTATATCGGATGAAGGATCTGGTTCTTAGAAGCGAAGGGCTGGTCAAGGTTTACGGCAAGCGCCGCGTGGTCAACAACGTCAGCGTGCAGATCCGGCAGGGCGAGACGGTGGGATTGTTGGGTCCAAACGGCGCGGGCAAAACCACGACGTTTTATATGATCGTGGGAATGATTCGTCCTGAGAGCGGCCGTATTTTTTTCGGCGAAGAGGATATAACGCGTCTTCCGATGTACAAACGCGCGCGCAGAGGTCTAGCCTATTTGGCGCAGGAAGCGTCGGTCTTTCGCTTTTTGACCGTGGAAGAGAACCTGTTGGCGATTTTGGAAACGTTGCCGCTGACGCGCCGACAGCAGCGGGAAAAGGCTTATGCCTTGATGGATGACCTCGGCATTACGAGATTGGCAAAAAACAAGGCCGTCACGCTTTCCGGCGGCGAACGGCGACGTCTCGAAATTTGCCGCGCTTTGGCGACGGACCCCAAATTCATCCTTTTGGATGAGCCGTTTGCGGGTGTTGATCCGATCGCCGTGGAGGACATTCAACGGATCGTCGCCGGGCTGCGTGAACGCGGCATCGGCGTGTTAATTACGGATCATAACGTGCACGAAACTTTGTCCATAACCGATCGTGCGTATCTGCTTTATGAGGGGACGGTACTGAAAGAGGGACGGGCGTACGATCTTGCGCACGATCCGGAAGCGCGAAGATTGTACCTGGGAGAAAGCTTTCGCTTGGATCGTTAGGAACAGCAGCAAAAGGGAGCGTCATGAAAAATAGTGCGGTTCGGGAGCGTTGATCATGGTGAGATTGGGACAACAACTTCGGATGGAGCTGCGGCAATCGCCGCAACAGGTCTTGTTGTCGTCGCTTCTGCAGCTGCCGATCATGAGTCTCGAGCAGCGCATCCAAATGGAGCTGGAAATGAATCCTCTCCTGGAGATCGATCAGGAACAGGAGATGGAGTTAGATATGGAAATGGAGCAGGAGGTCGAGCTCAAGCAGGAAGAAGACAAGGATGAAGAGTCGCTCGACGATGAGGAGATAGCCGAGATCGAACTCGAAAAAGAAAAAGAGGAGATCGATTGGGAAACCATTCTTCACGACGACTCGGATTACGAAGTTCACCTGCCGCGTGAAAAGGGCGAGGAGGAAGAGAATGCTAATGTTCCTGTTTACCAGGAGAGCCTGACCGATCATCTGCTCACGCAGCTGCATGTTTCAGAGCTGAATCCGCACGAACAGCTTATCGGCGAGTATATCATTTGGAATTTGGACAGCTCCGGTTACCTCACTATGGATGTGGAGACGATCGCCGAGAATCTGGAAGAAGATGTCGATCTGGTGGAACATGTGCTCAGCGTAATCCAGGAATTTGATCCTCCGGGTATTGCGGCGCGCAATCTGCAGGAGTGTCTGCTGATTCAGCTGCATCAGCAAAAGCCGCGCAACGAGCTTGCCGTTCGCATGATCCGTGACTATTTCGACGATTTCAAGAATAAGCGCTTCGAAAAGCTGGCCAAAAATCTGGAAATCGACATCGAAGAGGTCAAGGAAATCTATGAAGCCATCACCAAGCTGAATCCCAAGCCGGGTGAGGGCTATGCGACCAACACCAACGATTACATCGTACCGGACTTGGAAGTGCGCCGCGAAGGCGACGAGTTCAAGATCATTATGCAGGATTTCAACATTCCGCCGCTGCGCATCAACAATGAGTATAAAAAGATGATGCTCGACCGCAAGAACACCAGCAAAGAGGCGCGGGACTTTATCCGCCAGCGGCTCGAGTCGGCGCGGTGGCTCATCAATTCGATTCATCAGCGGCGGGCGACCATTCTGCGCACCATGGAGGCGATCGTCAAACGACAGCGGGACTTTTTCGAAAAAGGTCCGGAGCACCTCAAACCGATGATCCTCAAGGACATTGCCGACGACATCGGCATGGATATTTCCACCGTCAGCCGCGTCACCAACGGCAAATACGTGCAGACCGAATACGGCATCTTTGAGCTCAAGCACTTTTTCAGTGAAAAATATACCACCGAAGACGGCGAAGACGTTTCCAACAAGATCATCAAGAATCTCATCAAAGAGATCGTGGAGAATGAACCGCCGCAAAAGCCTTATAATGATCTCAAGATTTCCCAGATTCTCAAGCAGAAGGGTTATAATGTGGCGCGGCGGACCATCGCCAAGTATCGGGAGCAAATGAATATTCCGGTCGCGCGCCTCAGACGGAGGATTTGACATGACCGGCGGCAGAATCATCCATTCGACCACCGTTCTGGCTCTGCGCCACAAAGGCAAAGCCGTAATTGCGGGCGACGGTCAGGTCACCTACGGCGACACCATTTTGAAGGCCCACGCCCGCAAAGTTCGCAAGTTATACAACGGCAAAGTACTGGCCGGTTTTGCAGGCGCAGCAGCCGATGCCTTTACGCTTTTCGAAAGGTTCGAGGAAAAGCTGGATCAGTTCAACGGCAACCTCAGCCGCGCTGCGGTCGAGCTGGCCAAAGACTGGCGCACCGACCGCTACCTGCGCCGTTTGGAAGCTCAGTTGGCGGTGCTGAACGAAAAGAACATTTTTCTCATCTCCGGAACCGGAGATGTGATCGAGCCGGACGACGATCTGGTCGCCATCGGTTCCGGCGGCGATTTTGCCTTGATCGCTGCCCGCGCCCTGATGAAGCATTCGCAGCTCGACGCCGTCGCCATCGCCCGTGAAGCGATGCTGCTGACGGCCCAGATGTGCATTTTTACCAACGATCAAATCATTATCGAAGAACTCTAGGAATCCCTCGGCTCTTCTCTACGACGAAAAGGAACAGGCATGAGCATGGTTCCCGAGGAAATTGTCAGGGAATTGGATAAATACATTATCGGGCAGGATGCGGCCAAGAAATCGGTTGCCATAGCTCTGCGTAACCGCTGGCGGCGACAACAGGTGCCGTCCGAGTTGCGCGAAGAAATTATGCCCAACAACATTATTCTCATCGGCCCGACGGGAGTCGGCAAGACCGAAATTGCGCGGCGTTTGGCCAAGCTCGACCGCTCTCCCTTTATCAAAGTGGAGGCGAGCAAGTTTACCGAAGTCGGCTATGTCGGCCGCGACGTTGAGTCGATCATTCGCGACCTGGTCGATCAGTCGGTGAACATGGTGCGATCGGAATATATCGAGGCGGTGAAGGACAAGGCGCGCGAGCTGGCGAAAGAGCAGTTGTTGGACATTCTGCTGCCCAAACGGCGGCATCGTCGGGCGATGAACGAAGAGGAGCGTCGGCGCCAGGCCGAGTGGGAGGAAAAGCGGCGACGCAATCGCGAGAAAATTCGCCGGCAGCTGGAAGAGGGCAAGTTGGACAACCGCATGATCGAGCTCGAGGTCTCGGTTGAGGTTTCCCCGGTCATGCAGGTGATTTCGCCGATCGGCGTCGAAGAGATGGGGGTGAATTTTCAGGATATTTTCGGACCGATCGGGCCGCCGCGCAAAAAGCGGCGCCGCATGACCATTGCCGAGGCGCTGGTCGTGCTGCAGCAGGAAGAGACGCAAAAGCTCATCGACATGGATGAGGTGGTCAGCGAGGCAATCCGCCGCGTCGAAGAAACGGGCATCGTTTTTCTAGATGAAATCGACAAGATCGTCGGCGACGGCGGCGGCAGCGGACCAGACGTATCCCGCGAGGGCGTACAGCGCGACCTTTTGCCGGTCATCGAGGGCACGAACGTGGTTACCAAATACGGCATGGTGCGCACCGACCACATTCTGTTCATTGCCTCGGGCGCCTTTCATATCGCCAAGCCGTCCGATCTCATTCCCGAGCTGCAGGGTCGTTTCCCCATCCGCGTCGAACTCAAGAGCTTGACGGCGGAAGATTTCGAGCGCATCTTGACCGAACCGGAGAATGCGTTGATCAAACAGTACTCGGCGCTCATCGAGACCGAAGGTGCCAAGATCACCTTTACCAAAGGAGCGGTGCGCGAAATTGCCCGTATCGCCTATGAGGTCAATATGCAGACCGAAAACATCGGCGCACGACGTCTTCACACAGTTATGAGCCTGCTGCTCGAGGATTATCTCTATCGCCTGCCTTGCGAAGAGCTCAAGACAATCAAGATCACCGAAAAAGTCGTACGCGAAAAGCTCCAGGGAATCATCGAAGACGAAGATTTGAGTCAATACATTCTGTAGCGGAGGAGCCGTGAAGAAAGATTTTCTGCAGATTGTCGATTTTTCGCGCGAAGAAATTTTTGCCGTCTTTCAATTGTGCGCCGATCTCAAAGCCAAGACCAAAGCGGGGCAGGAACACCATCTGCTGAAAGGCAAAACCCTTGCGATGTTGTTTCAAAAGCCGTCGACCAGAACAAGAGTCTCTTTCGAAGTCGGCATGGTTCAGCTCGGCGGCCATGCTCTTTACCTTAGCCCTCAGGAAGTCGGGTTGGGGCAGCGTGAGTCGGTTGCCGACGTGGCGAGGGTATTGTCGCGCTATGTCGACGGCATCATGGCGCGCGTCTTTGGTCACGACTTGGTGGAAGGCTTGGCGCGCTATGCATCGGTGCCGGTAATCAACGGCCTGAGCGATCTTACGCACCCCTGTCAAGTTATGGGAGATATTTTTACGGCGGCGGAGCACAAAGGACGCTATGAGAATCTAAAGGTGGCGTTCATCGGCGACGGCAATAACGTGGCCAACTCGTGGATCAACCTGGCGGCGCGTCTTCAACTCGATCTGCGCATCGGTTGTCCGGAAGGTTATGAACCGAACGGCCACATTCTGCGTCGGGCGCAGGATGCCGGTCTCAGCTCCATCCGCGTGCTGCACGACCCGATTGAAGCGGTAAAGGATGCCGATGTGGTCTATACGGATGTTTGGGCGAGCATGGGACAGGAAGACGAAGCCGAGCAGCGCCGACGCATCTTTCGCCCGTACCAGGTCAATGCCGAACTGTTGGCGCATGCGGCGGACGACTGCCTGTTCATGCATTGTCTGCCCGCTCACCGCGGCGAGGAGGTTACTGATGAGGTCATTGACGGACCTCACTCCATCGTCTTTGACGAAGCCGAAAACAGACTCCACATCCAAAAGGCGATTCTGGTACATTTGATGGCAAATTGAGGGACATCCGTGTCGATTGAAGTCATTCCTTTTGCAGAGCATCTGACGCCGCAGTGGGAAGAGTTTGTTTGGTCGGCCAATAACGGCACCCTGTTCCACACGCGGCGTTTTCTTTCTTATCACCCTGCCGATCGTTTTGTCGACGCTTCGTTGTTGTTTTACAAAAAAGGCCGTCTGTTGGCTGTCATGCCTGCCGTCGCCTGGCCGGAGGAAAAAGGGCTTGTATTGATTTCGCACCGCGGCGCCTCGTACGGCGGTTTTGTCGTGCGCGATACGCTGTCGATCGAAGAGGCGTTTGCGCTGGTTCATGCGTTCGTCGATTACGGCCGTCGTCAGGGTTATGCGGCGCTCGATTTGACGCCGCCGCCGCAAATCTACCTCCGTCGTCCCAGCAACTATATCGACTTTGCCTTGATCAAGAACGGCTTTACCTACCGAAAGCGGGAGATCTCGAGCGTCATTCCGCTCGATTTTTCGACCGACGAGATTCTGTCGACGTTCAGCGAGATGTCGCGGCGCGCTGTGCGGCGCGGCAAAAAGCTGGGCGTAACAGTGCGCGAGACCGAGGCGCCCGACGACTATGCCCGCTTTTACGAGATTCTCAAAAAGAATCTGCGCCTTCGCCACGGCGTCAATCCCACACACACTTTGCCGGAGCTGATGCGCCTCAAGGAGCTCTATCCGGAACGGATCAAACTGTTTGCGGCTTTTCTGCCCGATGGAACGATGGTCGCGGGCGTGGTCATGTTTGTCTGCAATCCGCGCGTAGTCCTCGCCTTTTACATCTCTCATGACGATGACTACCAGCAGTACCGCGGCGTCAATTGCCTGTTTCACGATATTGTCGATTGGGGCATCCGCAGCGGCTACGGCTTTTTGGATTTCGGCATTTTTACGGTCAACGAGGATCCCAATTGGGGGCTGGCACGCTTTAAAGAAAGCTTCGGCGCTCAGGGCGTTTTTCGCGACAGCCTGCGGCTGATCCTTTGACCGTTTTGAGGCTTTCCAACGCCGAAAGGAGGTACCCTTTGGCTGAGCTGAACCGACGCGAGTTTATCAAAAGAGCCGCCTCGGCGGGTGCGGTTTTTACTTTTCTTCAATGCCGCAGGCAAAGCAGAAAGCCGAATTTTATCCTGATTTTGGCGGATGACTTGGGATACGGCGATCTCGGCTGCTATGGTCAGGAAAAAATCAAGACGCCGGTCCTCGATCGAATGGCCTCCCAAGGCGTGCGTTTTACGCAGTTTTATGCGGGCAGTACGGTATGTGCTCCTTCGCGCAGCGCACTGATGACCGGTCAGCATACGGGCCATACCCGTGTACGGGGCAATGCGCTGGTACCGCTGGAGCCAGAGGATGTAACAATCGCCGAGCTATTGCGCCGCGCCGGATATGCCACAGCATTGATCGGCAAGTGGGGGCTCGGAGAGGAAGGTTCCACCGGTGAACCGCGCAAAAAAGGCTTTGATTACTTTTTCGGCTACCTAAACCAGGTACATGCTCACAATTATTTTCCCCACTATCTTTGGCGAAACGAAGAAAAGATTCCCCTGCGCAACAAGGTGGTGTTCGCGCAGGAAGGGTACGCTAAAGGCATAGGTTCCGCAGCGGTCGAGAGAGTCGATTACGTTCCCGAACTGATGATCGAAGAAACGGAAAAATATATCGAGGCGCATGCCGGCGAGCCGTTTTTTCTCTTTTTTTCCACCACCATTCCTCACGCCAACAACGAATACTATCTCAGCGGCGCCGCGCACGGCATGGAGATTCCCGACTATGGCATTTATTCCGTCTCTGATTGGCCTGAGCCGCAAAAGGCGCATGCCGCGATGATTTCACTGCTCGATCAGCATGTGGGCCGCATTCTGCAAACGTTGAAAGACCTTGGTATTGAACAAGATACGTTTATCTTTTTCAGCAGCGACAACGGTCCCCATCGCGAGGGCGGGTTTTCGCCGGAATTCAGCAACAGCAGCGGCGGTCTGCGCGGCATCAAGCGCGATTTGTACGAAGGCGGCATTCGCGTGCCGATGATTGCCTACGCGCCTGGGCGCATCGCCGGCGGCAGAACGGCCGAAGAACCGTTCGCGTTTTGGGATTTTTTGCCGACTTTGGCGGATCTGGCCGGCATCTCTGCGCCGCCGAATATCGACGGCGTCTCATTTGCCCCCATTTTGTTGGGAAAGGAGAAAGCACAACGCCGGCATGAGTTCCTTTATTGGGAATTTCATGAGGGTCCTGCGTCGCAGCAGGCCGTGCGCTGGGGAAAGTGGAAGGGCATCCGTCACGATCCGAACGGCGCTATGGAATTATACGACTTGTCCATCGATTCGGGCGAAACCCGTAACGTTGCCGCAGAACACCCCGATGTCGTGGAAGCTATCGTCAATATAATGCAGAGGGCGCGTACCGAAAGCAGGGAGTGGCCGTTGCGAACTGCGATAAAGCCAGGTTAAAAAGGGTCGAAAGTCCAAGGTCAAAAGTCGAAAGAAAAAGAGCCTAAAGAACCAAAAAAGCAGAAATACATTTGAATGAATTCATTTATCTATAAGCCTCTCTCTTTTATAATTGAATTGCGGAAGGCTGGGCGTTTTTCTACAAGAATCGAAACCGGTGATGGCTTTAAAAAATGATCGGGGGGAATTGAGCCTTTTCCTTTTAATAGTGCCAAGAGGATATTGGCTAGTGAGCATGATTATGGAAAGTTCGGCATTTAACGGTTGACCTGAATCAGCATTGTGTTTTTCTCAGAAAAATTGTTCATACATCGGCTGCGGCCTTGACATTAAAAAGCCCCGTCAACAAGAATCTCCGATTCGGCCCAGAAAAATTATGATTGATTTGGCTGCACAAGCGCGCCAATGCATTACTTTATAACCGCAAAAAGCCGATATCGAATAAAAGAACAATCGACAATAAGATCAGTCGGCGAAAAGTAGTTAAATAACGCCGATGGACGTTTACCGCATCGTTTAATTCGACGATAGAAAAAGAATTGAATTTTATGGCGGCAGAGCCGATTTCGGCTGCATTTTTGCCATTATGGGCTTTAAGAGGCCGGCTTATGCG
>JAPDPN010000014.1:35787-39398 GCA_034506455.1 Candidatus Zhuqueibacterota bacterium
AATAACGCCGATGGACGTTTACCGCATCGTTTAATTCGACGATAGAAAAAGAATTGAATTTTATGGCGGCAGAGCCGATTTCGGCTGCATTTTTGCCATTATGGGCTTTAAGAGGCCGGCTTATGCGGCAGAAGATAGATTAGGGTGGAACTTTTATCTTATTCAGAACAATAATCAATTTGGAAATTCTTGAATCGGAGAATGAGATGAAAAAAATTCAGCGCTTAGTACTGGACCTGTTCTTTGTTTTGTGTTGGAGTTCGCTCTATGCACAAACGATCCAAGTCTTGGTACCGGCAAGCGCGGAAAAGTGGATTTTGGTTCCCAAAAGCGATATAGGATTGACGTGGCGCAGCAAGCTGAGCTATGACCAGACGGGATGGCGACGCTGCAGCGGCAGCCCAGGCGGCGTCGGTTACGAAACAGGCAGCGGTTACGAGCAGTGGATCACCTTGGACACACGCGAAGATATGCATCAGAGCGGCAAGTCGCCCAACACCAGTTGTTATATTCGCCTCAAATTCAGTCTGACGGCGGAAAAAATTTCCTCACTCGGCGCTTTGAACCTGAATGTTTGGTATGACGACGGTTTTGTCGCTTTTTTGAACGGTGAAAAGGTTGCCGAGGCGAATGCTCCCGCATCCCTTACGTGGAATGCTGCTGCTGCCGGCGATCACGAGGCCGCCGGTCCCGAAACCTTTGATATTTCGAATTATAAAAATCTCCTGCGGGTCGGAGAGAATCTGCTGGCCGTCCATGCCCTGAACAACAGCATTACCAGCTCCGACTTTTTGTTTAATGTTGAAATAGCCATCGCGGGTAATCCCTTTTCCCATTTTACTGTATCCAATTTGCCGCTGGTCTATATCGATACCGGCGGCAAATGGATTCCCGACGAGCCGAAGATTCCGGCGCGTATGGGCATCGTCTACCACGGCGTCGGCAATCTGCACAAACTCGACGAACCTTTTAACGATTATAACGGGCTCATCGGTATCGAAACGCGCGGTTCGAGCTCGCAGTCCTGGTCGAAAAAGCAGTACGCCGTCGAAACCTGGAGCGCGGTCAACATCGACACGGCTGTCTCTTTGATGGGGCTTCCCAAAGAGACCGATTGGATTCTCAATGCTCCCTTTATTGACCGCTCGTTGATGCGCGATGTTCTGGCGTATGACCTGTATCGCCGCATGGGGCGCTATGCCAGCCGCACTCGATTTTGCGAGCTGTTTCTTAACGGTCAGTACAAAGGAGTCTATATTTTAATGGAAAAGATCAAGCGGGACCGATGGCGAGTCAATATCTCAAAGGCCGATTCCACTGCAGTTTCGGGCGATGCCCTGACCGGCGGTTACATCTTTAAAATCGATAAAGAGGACGGAGCACAGCGGGACGGTTTTTTCTCCAAGTACAGGCCGGTGAACGGCGCCAACCGACGCGTCTATTATCAGTACCACTATCCTTCCTCTGAAAAGATCACATCGGCTCAAAAAGCCTATTTGCGCAGCTATGTCAATACCTTTGAAGACATGATGTACAGCAGCAACTATAATGATCCGAAAACCGGCTATCCGAAATGGATCAATGTCGATTCGTTCGTCGATTTTTTCATCATCTCCGAGGTCAGCAAAAACGTCGACTGCTACCGTTTGTCCACTTTTATGTACAAAGATCGAGACAGCAAAGATCCGCTGCTGTACATGGGGCCGATTTGGGATTACAATCTTGCCTTTGGTTTGGCAGATTATTACGACGGCGAAGACACAGACGGTTGGATGCTCGAAGAGCTGCTGCGCAACACGGGAGAAGACTTTCCGGTTCCTTTCTGGTGGCAAAAACTGTTTCAGGACCCCAAATTCAATCACCGCATCAAGCAGCGCTGGTACGAACTGCGTTCGAGCGTCTACGACGTGGCACGGATTCATGCTTATATCGATGCCGTCGCCGATACGCTCAACGAGGGGCAGGCGCGAAACTTTGCCATCTGGCCTGGGCCGGGAAAGCCGGGAGAAGGCTTTTGGCCGATGCCGAACATTTTTTATACCTTTCGCACTTATCGGGATGAGACGAATTATCTCAAGTACTGGATCGAGCGGCGCATCCGCTGGATGGATGAAAATGTGCTCAAGCTTTCCGAAACGCTCGGAAGAAGCGACTCTGTATTGCCGCAGGATTTTGCGCTTTTGCCCGCTTTCCCTAATCCGTTCAATCCATCTGTCAATATCGTTTACGAGCTGAAGCGGACGGCAAACGTTTTTCTCGGCATATACAACACCCGCGGCGAGTGCCTCCGCGTACTGCAGCAGGGCGAACAGTCCGGCGGGCGACATCAGGTGCAGTGGGACGGCCTCACCGAGGCAGGATCTCCGGCTGCAAGCGGCGTTTATTATGCCCGCATGTTTGTGGACCAAAGCCGCGGATTTTCCCAATCCATAAAGCTCCTCCTTCTGCGCTAAAAAAGCTCAGGCGGTTGAAAGCTGCAGTCGGCCGCCTTTTGTATTTCCGCAACAATTTGTTGTTTCTCGGTAAAATCTTTTTATCTTTCAATCATTCGTTTCTTTGCCGCCTGCCAATTTTACTATGAAAGGAAAGACGTATGAAAGTTCAGCGGTTGCTTTCCTTGGATTTATTTCGCGGCATGACCATGTTTCTGCTCGTCGCCGAGGGAACGGGCCTTTACGAGGCGTTGCACGAAGCCGTTCCGAAAGGCACGTTTGCCGCCGGAATTGTGCATCAATTCTTTCATCACCCTTGGAACGGCCTGCGGTTTTGGGATCTCATCCAGCCGTTTTTCATGTTCATCGTCGGCGTGGCCATGGTTTTTTCCTTGGAGAGGCGATGGGCGCAGGGCCAGAGCCGCGCCGAAACAACCCGCCATATCATCACCCGCTGCATGACCCTCTTTTTCCTTGGTGTGATGCTTCATTGCGGCTATAATCGCCGGCTCGTTTGGGAGCTGTGGAACGTGCTGACGCAGCTTTCTTTTACGATCCTCGTTGCCTACCTGATCTATCATTTACCGGCGCGCACGCAGCTCGTCATTTCCTTGGCCATGCTCGGTCTTTCCGAATTCCTCTACCGAATCTTTTGGGTGCCCGGTTTCGATCAGCCCTTTACGCCGGATCATAATTTCGGCTCCTATATGGACCTTGTGCTCATGGGCAAGTTGAACCATGATCATTGGATTGCGATCAACGCCCTGCCGACGGCGGCGCACACGATTTGGGGCGTTCTGGCAGGCAAACTGCTGCGCAGCAACCGATCTGCAAAGAAAAAACTGCAGCCGCTGATCGTCTTTGGAGCCGTCAGCCTCGTGGTCGGTTATGGTCTTGACTTTGCCGGAATTACATCGATCATCAAGCGCACCGCCACCACTTCGTTCGTCTTTGCTTCCGGCGGATGGTGCCTCCTTACTCTGGCGCTTTTTTACTGGCTCGTTGACGTGCGGGGGTTCAAGCGCGGCGTGCTGTTCTTTGCCGTGGTCGGCATGAATTCTATTTTCATCTATCTCTTCTCGCAAACCGTCGGCAGCCAGTGGTTTAACGGTTTTGTCGCCATTTTCAGCGGCGGTCTTTTCCACTTTATCGGATTATCCGAACCGGCGATAGCTGTCC
>JAPDPN010000015.1:0-18558 GCA_034506455.1 Candidatus Zhuqueibacterota bacterium
GGTCGAGCCGGGTCAATTGACCATTAAGCGCTTTTCCAACGGCAATATCAAGATCAAGGTCGAAGAGAACGTTCGCAATGCCGACGTTTTCGTCATTCAGACGGCCTCCCAGCCGACCAACGAGCATCTGGTCGAGCTGCTCATTTTAATCGACGCGCTCAAATATGCGTCAGCCGGCAGAATTACTGCCGTCATGCCCAACTACTTTTACAGCCGTTCCGATAAAAAAGACGAGCCGCGCATCTCGATCACGGCAAGGCTGATCACCGATCTTTTAGAAACCGCCGGTGCGGACCGCATCTTGACCATGACTCTGCACTCGCCGCAAATCATGGGATTTCCCCGTATTCCCATCGATCAGTTGCTGGCCACGCCAATCCTCATTCGCCATTTTCGGCAAATGGATTTGCGGAACGCGGTTGTGGCGGCGCCCGACGTCGGCAGCGCCAAGGCTTCGCGCGTATTTGCCCGCGCCCTTGACCTGCAGATGGTCATCCTCGATAAAGAAAGACTCGGCGATCGCGAAGAAGTCGTCATGCTGAACGTCATCGGCGATCCCCGCAATAAAGACGTTTTACTCATCGATGATGAGATCCTTTCCGGCGGCTCCATGCTCGAAGCGGCAAAAATATTGAAAGAACAGGGCGCCGCCAAAATCTGGGCATGTTGTACCCATGGTTTCTTTTCCAACGATGCGCTGCAAAAATTCCAGGATTCCTGTATAGAACAGGTAGTGACGACCAACACTTTGCCGCAGCTGGAAGCCGAAAAGTATCCCAAATTAAAGGTGCTCTCCGTCGGAAAACTGTTTGCCGATGCAATATGGGCCATTCACAAGGGTGAATCTGTAGGCGATTTGTTCGAAAAAGTATCCAAAGAGGAGCTCTGATAACGATGGAAGAGGTTTACGATCTCTTTGTGCCGGGCAGGCTCTGTTTGTTCGGCGAGCATTCCGATTGGGCCGGCGGATACCGCCGCATCGATTCATCGATTACCAAAGGCTATTGTCTGCTGGTCGGCACAAATCAGGGCATTTATGCTCGAGTCAAGCGACATCCGTCGAAATTGATCATCACCACCACTCTGCCCGATGGTTCACAACTTGGGCCGCACGAAATCGAGATGGTCCCGGAAAAGCTTCTTGCAATCGCCGAAGAAGGCGGATTTTACAGCTACACGGCCGGCGTTGCTTACTATATGCTTTGCCATTATAATGTGCAGGGATTGGAAATCGACAATTACAAAATGGATTTGCCGATTCGCAAAGGGCTTTCGTCCTCTGCAGCCAATAACGTCATGGTCGCGCGCGCTTTCAATCTTTTATACGATCTAAAATTGACCAAGCGCGGGGAGATGGAAATAGCCTATCAGGGAGAGATCCTGACTCCTTCGAGATGCGGACGCATGGATCAGGCTTGCGCATACGGCAATACGCCTGTATTTATGACTTTTGACGGCGAGCGGATCGATATCGAGGAGCTGCACCCGGCAAAGGATCTCTATTTGGTCATTGCCGATTTAAAAGCCGGTAAAAATACGCAAAAAATTCTTGCCGACCTGAATGCGTGTTACCCAAGAAGCGGCGGTAAGATCGGCGAAGACGTGCGGTACTATTTGGGTCCGGTCAATAAGGACATACTGGCGCGGGCGCGGGAGGCGATCAATGAAGGCGATGCGCGTAAAATCGGCGCCTTGATGACCGAAGCACAACGCTTTTTTGATCACTTTATTGCGCCTGCATGCCCGACCGAGCTGTTATCGCCCAAACTTCACTTTGTGCTTTCCTCGCCGGATTTGAAACCCTATATATGGGGAGGAAAAGGGGTCGGTTCACAAGGAGACGGCTGTGTCCAGTTCATAACCAAAGGCCCGGAAGAACAAAAAATCGTCATGAAAAAGTTGGAAGAGCTGAACACCGAGCCTTATCCGTTGACGATCCGCGCCGCTGCTAAAAAGCGTGAAGAAAACCAAAACGCAGAGTAATTATATGGCCTATCGAATGATTTTTTTCGACCTCGGCGGCGTTCTTGTTAACGTCGATGCGTCGTCATCTCTTGCACGACTCGGCGAGCTGAAAGGGTGGACGCTGGATGAAACGGTTTTCCATTGGAGCTTTTTCGAGCCCGTTACCCTGGCTTATGATGCAGGCAACTTGAATACAGTAGATTATCTCGAACAATTCAATGATTACTTCAAATTGCCTTTAGAACAGGCCGTCGAGCTGTTTACCGACATTTTTAGTTTGAACTTGGACACTATGCGTATTGCCGAGCGGCTCCGCAGCAATTATTTGCTGGGAATCATCAGCAACACCAATCCGCTGCACTTTTATCGCATCATGAGCGATTTTTACGAGCTGCATATATTCCAGGAGCCTGTTACTTCATATTATGTGAAATCCTTAAAGCCGGACCGCAAAATTTACACGGAGGCCTGTCGGCGGTTTGGCTTGTCGCCCGAGGAATGCGTTTTTATTGATGATCGTCCCGAAAATATCCAGGCGGCACAAGAACTCGGCATGTATGGAATTCTTTATGAATCGCCTATGAAATTAATGGTCGATTTATACCGGGCTGACCTTAAATTTTAATGAATGTGGAGGAGAAACCATGTCGCATTTAGCGATTCGCGGCGGCAAGCCGGTGCGCGAAAAACCGTTTCCCGTTTGGCCGGTGTGGGGAGATGAAGAGATAGAATATCTTACTCAAGTCGTCAAAAGCGGTAAATGGGGGAGTCTGCATGGAAAAAAGACGGCCGAATTCGAGCGCCGTTTCGCCGACTATCAGCAGGCCAAACACGGCATTTGCGTCAACAGCGGGACGACGGCTTTGCGCATCGCATGCACCGCGGCAGGTATCGATGTCGGCGATGAAGTTCTGGTTCCTGCCTATACCTTTATTGCCTCGGCTTCGGCTGTTGTCGAGACCGGTGCGATTCCGGTTTTTGTTGATATCGACCTGGATACGTTTAACATCGATTTGTCTTCTGCAGAATCGGTGCTGACTGAAAAAACAAAAGGCATTATGCCGGTTCATTTTGCCGGTCGCCCGGCCGATATGACCGAAGTGATGAATTTTGCCTCGCGACATGGATTGACGGTCATTGAAGATGCAGCACAAGCCTGGGGCGCAGAGTGGGAGGGAAGGCGCGTCGGAGCTATCGGCGCGGCAGGCTGCTTCAGCTTTCAGTCTTCAAAAAACATTAATGCCGGGGAAGGCGGCATCATCATTACCAACGATGATCTTGTGGCAAAAATGGCGCGTGCACATGCCAACTGCGGCAGAAGCGAAGACGGGTTATGGTACGAACATTTTTATTTCGGCGGCAACTCGCGCATTACCGAGTTTCAATCTGCGGTACTTTTGGCGCAATTCGAACGCTATGATGAATTAAAAGAGATCCGTCAAAATAACGTTGCTTATCTCAACAAACGACTTGGAGAAATTGAGGGCATTAAAACCCTTGCCGAAGATCCTCGTGTGACGTCGCATGCCTGTCATTTGTATATCTTCCGGTATCAAAAGGAACATTTTGCCGGCAAGAGCAAAACGGCTTTCATTGAGGCAATGCGGAAAGAGGGCATTCCTGCCAGTCCCGGCTATTCTTTGCCTCTTTATCGCCAGCCGGTATTTTTGAAAAAGGCGTTTGGGCCGCGCGGCAAGGCGATCGATCTGCCGGTCGATTACTCGCAGGTTGTCTGTCCGTCAGTCGAAAAAGCATGCTATGAGGAAGCAATTTGGCTGACGCAAAATGTGTTATTAGGCACGGAACAAGATATGGATTCCATCGTGGAAGCCATTACTAAAATAAAACAATATGCGGAAGAACTCGAATAATTAACAAATCGAATACGTAAGGAGGAGTTGTATTCATGGCTGCAATTTCAGAATTTCGTCGCGGTATGGCGATACGCTTCAATAACGATGTGTGGATTATTACTGAATTTCAGCACATCACTCCGGGAAACTGGCGGGCAATGGTTCGAACCAAATTAAAGAATGTCAAAACCGGACGCGTCATTGAAAATACGTTTCGGATGACGGATGAGATCGAAGAGGTTCGGTTGGAAAACAAGGATATGCAGTTTCTCTACAAGTCCGACAACAACTTGTACCTGATGGACACCGAAACCTTTGATCAAATATTTATCCCCGAAGAGCTGTTGGGTGATCAGCTGAAATTCTTGAAAGAAGGGGAGACGGTGACCGTATCCTTTATGGAAGATGTTCCCATCACCGCCGAGCTGCCCATGACGATCAATTTCAAGGTGATCGAGGCTGAGCCTGGAGTTCGAGGCGATTCGGCCACCAATTTGATGAAGAATGCCGTTATCGAAACAGGCGCCAAAATTCAAGTCCCTTTGTTTGTTGAAGCCGGCGATATTATCAAGGTCGACGTGAGAAGCGGAAAATACTTGGAGCGCGTCAGTCGCGGCTGAGAAAAAACGCCGGCCGGCAAAAGAAAAACTTGACTATTTTTAAAAAAAGGGATATATTAAAAAACAACAAAAGGTTGGGGCTATAGCTCAGTTGGGAGAGCGCTTGAATGGCATTCAAGAGGCCAGGGGTTCGACTCCCCTTAGCTCCACAAAAGGCGTCCTTTCGGGCGCCTTTTGCATTTAAGAACTCGACGGCTCTTTAGTCAGTATCCACGAAAACGGACAGAAAGCTAACGAGGAAAGAGAGTTAACTATGATTCCTGCCTACGATCCTCGCAAAATCGAAGCAAAATGGCAAAAGATTTGGGAAGATACGCGTCTGTATAAAACCGATTTGAACAAGACCGAGAATAAACTATACGTTCTCGTCATGTTCATTTATCCTTCGGGAGATAAACTGCACATCGGTCATTGGTATAACTATGGACCGACGGACACTTGGGCCCGCTTTAAACGAATGCAGGGGTACAACGTTTTTGAGCCGATCGGTTATGATGCCTTTGGACTTCCGGCTGAAAATTATGCCATAAAGGCCGGCATTCATCCGGCCGTCAGTACGGCAAACAATATCAAGGTGATTCGCCAACAGCTGAAAGCCATCGGCGCCATGTATGATTGGGACTGTGAGATCGACACCAGCCAACCCGAGTATTATAAATGGACGCAATGGTTTTTTCTGCAGTTATACAAAAAAGGGCTTGCGTATCGGAAGAAAGCTGCAGTAAACTGGTGTCCGAACTGCGGAACTGTTTTGGCGAATGAGCAGGTTATCGCCGGAAAATGCGAGCGATGTGAAAGCGAAGTCATACAGAAGGATCTTGAACAATGGTTTTTCAAGATCACCGACTATGCGGAGCGCCTGCTCGAAGGCCACAATCGCATTCAATGGCCGGAAAAAACAATCACCATGCAGAAAAATTGGATTGGCAAGAGCACCGGCGCAACTATAAAATTTCCTATCGAAAACAGCGACGAGGTCATTGAAGTTTTTACGACACGGCCGGATACGCTTTTCGGTGTCACCTATATGGTGCTGGCTCCGGAACATCCTTTGGTAGAAAAGCTGACGACGCCGGAGTGCAAAGCAGCGGTCGACGAATACATCCTTCAAACCCGTAAGACGCGCGAAATTGAACGTTTGTCGACGGAACGGGAAAAGACGGGAGTGTTTATCGGTGCTTATTGCAAAAATCCGGTTAACGGCGAACGTGTACCGATTTGGATTGCCGATTATGTGCTGCTGACTTATGGAACCGGCGCAGTAATGGCCGTGCCGGCGCATGATGAGAGGGATTTTCAATTTGCCCGCAAATATCATTTGCCGATTCGTAAAGTGATTCTTCAACCCGGAACCAATGCGGCTGACGAACTCGATAACGCTTATACTGAAGCGGGCATCATGATTAATTCGGGGCAGTTTACCGGTATGCCTTCCGAAGAGGGAAAACAAAAAATCGTCGAGTTCTTGAAAGAGAAAAAGTTAGGGGATTTTAGAGTCGCCTATAAGCTTCGGGACTGGCTTATTTCTCGGCAACGGTATTGGGGCGCCCCCATACCCATTATTTACTGTGAAAAGTGCGGCGAAAAACCGGTACCGGAAGACCAACTGCCGGTCAAGCTGCCGGAAAATGTTGTTTTTACCGGCAAAGGCACCTCGCCGATTGCCACCGCAGAAGATTTTGTCAATACTCAATGCCCTTACTGCGGCAGCAAAGCAAAGCGAGAAGTGGATACGATGGACACGTTTGTCTGCTCATCCTGGTACTATTTACGTTATCCAAATCCGCATCTGCAGGATCGAGCCTTTGATCCCGAACTGGTAAACAAATGGCTGCCGGTTGACCAATACGTCGGTGGTGCAGAGCACGCCGTCATGCATCTTTTGTATGCGCGGTTTTTCACCAAGGTTCTTTATGACCTCGGTCTCGTCAATTTTGATGAACCGTTCACGCGATTGGTACATCAGGGAACCATTACCAACAACGGCGCCAAGATGTCCAAATCGCGCGGAAATGTGGTTAATCCGGATAAATTTGTCCAACAGTACGGCTCCGATACCTTTCGTATGTACATGATGTTCATGGGCTCGTACGAAGAAGGAGGCGACTGGAGCGACGAAGGGATCGGCGGCATTCATCGCTTTTTAAATCGTGTGTGGAGACTCGTCCATACGATCATTAAAAATCGACCTCAAGGGGCCGAGGATAAGGAATATTCTAAACTATTGCGTCGTCAACATTATACCATAAAGCACTGCACTCAATCTTTGGAAAACTTTCATTTTAATACGGCAATCAGTCGAATCATGGAGCTGGTCAATGAAATGTATCTTTACATTCAAAATGTACCGGTTAACGAGCAGAACAGAAAACTGTACGAAGAAACGCTGCCGACGCTTCTGCGACTGATTGCGCCGTTTTCGCCGCACATGGCGGAGGAATTGTGGGAGGCTGCCGGCAAACCCTACAGCATTTTCAACGAAAAATGGCCGACTTTTGATGAAGAGCTATTAAAGAGTCAAGTTGTCAACTATGGCATTCAAGTCGACGGTAAGATTAGAGGACAGATTGAAATAGATGCCGATGCGGATGATCAGGAGGTTATTTCTTCAGCCCGAGAAATCGTCAAAAAATATTTGGAAGGCAAAGAAATAAAGAAAGCTATGGTCATCGGCAAAAAGCTGGTTGTTTTTGCTACCAAATAAACGACATAAACGACAGGATGACAGGAAAAAGAGGGGGGAGTAATATCTTTGCAGCAAAAATGAAAACGGCGTTATAATTAGACATAACTTATATTATGCATGGTTTAGCCGATAATTTCGGTAATCAAAGCGCGTGCTTTTTCTTTCAATGGGGTCACTTGAGGCGACCACAATATTTCCTCTAAATGCTGCCGCGCCGATTCTCTCTGACCGAGACGCAGCAACGCTTGAGCTAAATAATACCTCGCCTTTAAATTATTGTGATTCTCACGCAGCGCCTCGTCGAACAAATGAATGCTTTCGACATATTTGCCTTCGTTAAATCTTGCGATACCCAAAATACTTAACGTCACGCTGTCCCGTTTTCCCAAGTCAATGGCCCGCTTGGCTGCTTTCCCGGCAGATTCCACCTCGCCGAAGGTATCGTAAATAATGGCCGCCTGCTTTTGCAGTCGACTTTTTGTCGGCGACAATTTGATGGATTTTTCGATAAACGAGACGGCTTCTTCCTTTTTGGCCAATCTTAAACAGCACACGGCTGCGCTTGCCAGTGCATGATCATCATTGGGGACGCTTTTAAGATAAGAACGGTATTTTTCAAGAGCACCCGAAAAATCGTTGTTCAGCATGGCTTGTCGTGCCTGAATAAGCAGCTGGGCTTCTTCTTGATCGATCTTGGGTTCCTGCGGTACGGCGGATTTTGCTGCCGGCAGAGTTGCTAATGTTTCCTGTGCTAATTGGCCTAATCTTCCCGTGGGATCCAGCTTGATGACTGCCTTGTAGTTCCTCACGGCATTTTCAAAATCCTCTAACTGCTCGTATGCCTTGGCAAGTCCAAAATAGGCTTTGGCGTCTTTCGGCGAAATGAGAACCGCCCTCTCGAACGCCTTGACGGCATCGGCATGTTTTTTTTGAAGATTGCTGACGGCGCCCAAATTAATCCAGCCCGGCAAATAATCCGGCTTGAAAAGCAAGCCGATTTTGATATAATGCTCGGCCTGCTCGTATTGTTTTTGCTTGGAATAAAGACTTCCCAAAACAAACGCGGCACGATAGTAGATGGGACAATGATCGAGCGCTTCTTTTAAATGATTCAAACCTTTAACATATTGCTTGGTTTCGATGAGCGCCAGCCCTAAATTGTAATGCAGATCAGGGTCATGCGGATTTTCACTGACCGCTTTACGCCACAGTTCAGCCGCTTTTGGGAATTCTCTTTTTTTAGCTGCTTCGATGGCCTCCAGATGCCAGGCTTCGCTGTTTTCGGTTAGACCTTCCGTCGACCATTTGATTTCACCTTCCTCTTCATTAATACTCGCTTCAAAGCGAACGGCCGATCCTCGGAATTGTCTGTAAATAAATGAGTTAATTCTATCCTCTCTTGTCAAATCTTCCTGCAGCGTCGGAAAAAAGTTCACCAACTGCTGAACGGAAAACTTGACTGAAATAATTTTCAATTTTTCGTTTGCCATACTGTTTGTTGCCGTCATTTTTTAAAGAACGTGAATATATTCTGCAAAAGTTTTGCCATGATTAAGGGAATTTCTATTCTTCATAGCCTAATGGATTTTTCATCTGCCAGTTCCACATATCACGGCACATCTCTTCCAAAGTGCGCGAGGCCTTCCAATTGAGTTCCCGTTCCGCTTTTGATGGGTCGGCAAAGCAAATCGCCGCGTCGCCTGGACGCCTGCCGACGATTTCATAAGGGATTTTTTTGCCGCTGACCGCCTCGAAGGCACGCACGACCTCCAAAACGGTATGCCCTTTCCCAGTGCCCAGGTTGTAAATATAAAGCCCGCTTTGCTCGGCAATTTTCTCTAAAGCGCGCAAATGTCCCACCGCAAGATCAACCACGTGGATATAGTCGCGAACGCCGGTTCCGTCCTGAGTCGGGTAGTCATTGCCGAAAACTCTGAGCTTCGGTAATTTGCCGACTGCCACTTGGGCGATGAAGGGCATGAGGTTGTTCGGTATGCCTTGAGGATCTTCGCCGATTCTTCCGCTTGGATGAGAACCAACAGGATTAAAGTAGCGGAGAATTACGATTCGCCATTCAGAGTCTGAAGCGTATAAATCTTTCAAAATCTCCTCGATGAACAGCTTGGTTCGGCCGTAGGGATTAACAGCGCCAAGCGGGGAATCCTCGGTAATGGGTGAGGATTCAGGATTGCCATAGACGGTCGCCGAAGAACTGAAAACCAATCGCTTTACGCCGGTTTGCTGCATTATTTTCAATAAATTGAGCGTCCCTCCCACATTGTTGCGGTAATATTCCAGAGGAATCTGTGTCGATTCCCCCACCGCTTTGTAGCCGGCAAAATGAATTACCGTATCAATGTGCTCCTTGGCAAAAACCTCTTTGGTGCCGGCTTCGTCCGTCAAGTCGACTCGATAAAACTTGACGTCCTTGCCGGAAATTTCTTTAATTCTTTCAATTGCCGTCAATTTGCTGTTGGACAAGTTGTCGAGAATGATCACCTCATAATGACTTACCAACAATTCAACGCAGGTATGACTGCCGATAAATCCGGCGCCTCCGGTCACTAGAATTCTTTTGATTTCCTTATCCACGATTTCTACCTTTTACTTGGGTCTCTTAAAAAGAATGCTTTACGAACTATATAGATTGATCTTTTTTCTTAGTCTCAGCTTTCGCCTTTCCCATTCGTAATCCCAAATAGCCTCAACCTGGTCGTTGCCCGCAAGCAACGAGCGCAATTCATACCGCTTTTCGACCTGAATCATCAGCTCAAGGGCTCTGCGATAATCTTTAGCTTTATGCTCGTAAAACTTGGCGAGTTCTATGCAGGCAATTTTAGCAAGCTGACGCGAGTTCAAAAGCTGTTCGAAAAGCATATTGGACTCTTGAAACCGATTCATTCGCTTGAGCAAAAGAGCTTTTTCGAGCAACAAGCGTTCGCTCGCAGAGGAGGATTCGTTGATTGAAAGAGGATCTTCAGGCGAAAATCTTAAAGCTTCCTCCTCTTTCCCTACTTGACAATAGATTCTGAACAACCACACCGGATCGACATGGGAAAGATTCGTCTCCCGTTTCGAAACCCGGCCAAGATAGGCGGAAAGGGCGGCAAGACTCAGAATATCCTGGACATTATGACGCAAGACGGGTAAAATTTCTTGAAAATCCTGCGATCGGAGATAGTCAAAATACACATGCGGAATCGCCCAGCCGGGAATGTCATTGACGCGGTTATAGCGGAGGATGTTTGCCTCCACATCCGCCAATGCGCAGGAGGGCAGGCTCTTTTTCCATAATCTTCGCACCGGAATCAAGAGATCGACGTGCGGTAAAAGCTCTAAATCGAGAGTCTCTTTTCGATTCAAAAGCAATCGTGTTTTTAAGAGCGGCAGATCAAAGCTTTTTCCATTGAACGTAATAAGGCATTTTGCCGTTGCGATTTCAGCGGCAAAAGCCGCCAAGAGCAAATCCTCGTGGCAAAAATCGTTCATGAGATATTGCTTGACGACAAATTCATCGCCGTTAAGACGGCCGATGCCGATCAAGAAAACATACGTACCGGTCCCTCCGGCAAGGCCGGTGGTCTCCGTATCGACGAACAAGAGGTCTTGCGCCGTCAAGTTTTCGAATCCTTTAGCTCCGGCCATAAACGACAGGACATTTGAGTCGATCAACGCCAATTCTGACAGTTGCACGTTGCCGTAGAAAAAGCTTAGAGGATAGCTCTTATTCCGAATGAGGAGCTTGTTAGATTGCTTTTCAACAGGATCGATCGCGGGCTGCACCGGTCGGAATGAAACAACAGAAGTCGGATGTTGTTCGATGCCGGTTTTTGCAGAGCGCAGCTCGCGAAGTTTTTCCTTCAATGACTGCATTGTCCCTCGTGTAAACGAACGACATGCTCTAGAATAATCCGTCCAGCGCTTTTGGCCTGCTCACCGGTTTCCAGGGGCGGACCTACGCAGGAAGGACAGCCGTTCCTGCAGTTGCAGGAACGCAGCAGATTCAAAGCGGCTGAGGCTGCAAGCGGAAAAATAGAAAAAAGCTTTTTGCTGAGTCCGATTCCGCCAGGATAATGATCCCACAAATAGATCGTCGGTCTGCCGTTGTAGGGCGAACGAACCATCGGCAAAGCCGAAAAATCCTTGCGATCGCACATTAAGAAAATGGGAAGAATATTCTGCAAAAGGTTCGCCGTTCCCTTTAGTCCTTCTCCGAGGCTATCCTGAGATTGAATTTCAGCGCCGATCAGCTCTTCCGGCAGACTATACCAAAATGCGGTGGTATGCAGCTCGATCTCGGGCAAATAAATTTTCGCCCAGCCGAGGTTTTCATGGGTGGCAAATTTTATTTTCTTGTACATGGTTGCGACGCTTGTAACGACCACCTCGCCGTGTCCCAAAAGGTCTTGTTCAATTTGTTTCTCTTCAAACACGTCGATGACCTTCAGGTCGCTTTTAAGCTGCGCGTCTGTATAATGATCGACGCGAACTTCGTGAACATAGGCTTTGCGCCTTTCCCAATCCAGTTTGTCGACGTGAAATTGTCGACCTTCATGCAGATAGATGGCGTCATCGTGAACCATGAGAGGTGCAGCAAACAGATCGATTTCGCCGATAACCCTTTCTTTGGCGTGGGTGGTGTCGATGATCACGATATTTTCTTCGGCTGCGCTGCGCAGGCTTACGGCTTCCGCGGGATAAGACTCGGCCGTCCAATGCCATCGGTCGTCAGAACGGTGCAGAACGCGTTCTTCTTCGAGATACTCCAACACCTCTTGCGTGGCGTCGATCCCCCCTTCTCCATCGAACCGACTGCCGAACCGCTCTCCGACGTGAAAGGGAAGTTCGAAAGCGGCACATTTGATGTGGCTCAAAAGGATTGACAAATTGTTCGGGTCGACGATGGCCGCCTCAGGTGATCCTTCCCAAAAAAATTCCGGATGTTCGGCGATATACTGTTCCAGAGGTGCCGAAGACAATACGAGAACGGCTGCGGATGTTTCCAGCCTCCTCCCTGCTCTGCCTGCCTGCTGGAGCGCGCCGGCGATGGTGCCGGGATACCCGGCAATAACGGCGACTTGGAGACTCCCGACATCGATTCCTAATTCGAGGGCATTGGTGCTCACCACGCCGATCACCTCACCGGCTTTGAGACCGCGCTCGATTTCGCGGCGCTCGAGCGGCAGGTAGCCGCCGCGGTAGCCGCGTATGAGCGAAGCCGGCTTTTTGGCTTTTTTCATTCCTTCGCGCAAATAAGTAAGCAGAATTTCGACATTTAATCGGCTCCTGGCGAACACAACGGTCTGGATCTGATTGGTGATGAACTGAAGGCTGATCCGTTCGCTCTCGCGAAGGTAGGATTTGCGTAAGCCCAGGTCTTTGTTGATGACGGGCGGGTTATAGAGGATAATGTGTTTTTCACCGCGCGGCGCCCCGTTTTTATCGATGAGAATGACCGGCTCGCCGATGAGTGTTTCGGCAAGTTCTTTGGGATTGGCGATCGTGGCAGAGCAACAGATAAATTGCGGAGAGACGTTATAGAATCGGCAAATGCGCTTTAAGCGGCGGATGACATTGGCAAAGTGACTCCCGAAAACTCCTCGATAGTGATGGATTTCGTCGATCACCACATAACGCAAATTTTCGAATAATTTGATCCATTGGGTATGATGCGGCAAGATGCCGGTATGCAGCATATCAGGATTGGTAACCACAATGTGGCCGCTGCTTTTGATCGTTCTGCGAATAGAAACCGGCGTATCACCGTCGAACGTGTATGTTTTAATGGCAAAAGGCACGCTTTCATGTAGAGGTTCGATCATCGCATGCAGTTCGCCCACCTGATCCTGTGAAAGCGCCTTGGTCGGAAAAAGATAAAGGGCGCGCGCCGCACCGTCTTTGATGATTTGATCAAGGATGGGCAGATTATAGCATAATGTTTTACCCGATGCCGTCGGTGTGACGATCACGACATTGCGCCCCCTGGTGATTTCTTGATAGGCCTCGGCTTGATGTGAATAAAGTTTATTGATGCCGCGCTTTTTCAAGCCGTCGGCAAGCGCCGGATGAAGGCCGTCGGGAAACTCGACATAATTTCCCGACTGCGGCGGCAGAACCTCCCACCGGGAGACGCCGGCCATAAACGAGGAATCGCGCCGAAGCCGATCCAATATTTGTTCAATGGTCAGTCTCAAGATGGCTTTTTCAGGAGCTTAACAATGCCGTGTTGCCCGTCGATTGCAATCAGGTCGCCGGTTTTGATTATTCTTGTAACCTCGGGTATGCCGGTAACAGCCGGCAAATGAAATTCACGTGCGATAATGGCGGCATGAGAAAGCAGTCCGCCGTATTCGAGGACCAATCCGGAGATCTGCGCAAAAACAGGCGTCCAGCCGGGATCCACTGCCGGTGCCACGATAATTTCATTAGTATCCGCTGATAATGCTTCTTCGAACGTTTTGATAACCCGTGCTTTTCCGGTAACTGTCCCTGCGCTGACCCCAATTCCGAAAAGCACGTTATGGTCGGGAGCGCGGCATTCTAAATCTGCTTCCTTTACCTGCGTATTTATCGTATTCCCAACCCAGATCTCGAATTCATTTTTTCGCTTTTGAACGGGAAAATCCAACGCGTCTCCTTTTACCGCAGCGCGAATTTCAGAATAATGAAGGAAAAAGATTTCTTGGGGACTATCAAGTACACCTTTGCTTTGAAGGATTCGGCCGATTTTCAAGGCCGATCTACGGCTAATATATAAAATTTTCTGCCACAAATCACGCTGATTTTCTCGGCAGGAAACAAATTGGGCGGCGGCATTGTACACCATCTTGTAGATTGCTTTGAAAAGAAATGCCGCGACGCCGTATTTAATTTCAAGCAATTTTTGCAAAGATTTTAATAACTTATTGTGCCGCAAATAGATTTCTTTATTTTTCTCTTTAAGCAATTTAAGAGGAGCATCGGTCCGCAACTTTTTAATGGCATAAATCGACTCACTCCATGTCGGCAAAGAGAAATCCAGGCTTTGACTTCGGTGGCCATAGCAATTGATAAATTTTTGCACCTCGTACTTATTTTCAACATCGAGGGCATCGAGAGCCGTTTCGGCTTGAACCGAGGCGTTGCCCGGCAAGCCGCTGAGTAAATCCTGCACCAGGTTTCCTCTTTGGAGGGTCTTTTGCAAAAAGTGATAAAGCAATTCTGCGAAAAGATCGGCAAACGTTATGCTCCAGCGATGGATGCTGAGGAAATGATCCGACAGACGATGCGTTGATTCCAAGATGTCGCACAGCTTTTCCAGATCCGCCTGTTCGAGTTGTTCATTCAATCGCATTATTTGTTTTTCGCAGGCGCGGGAAAAACGGCGCCATTGTCCGAGATTGAGCCAGGGAATCCATTGGGGGTCTTGAATCAGCAATCTGCTCACGATTGCCGGCAAAGAGCGGTAAATCAAATAAAGTTGTTTATGGTGTTGCGGAGAGAAGAACTGCCGCTTATCCGCAGGCAGCAGGCGGTAAGGAATAATTGAATAGAGAGCTCGGAAAGCGTCCAATCGGGCGTAAGGAACGCCCTCGAATTGCGCAATCAGGGGTCTGCGTTTAAAGAGTTTTTCTTTTCCGAGATACCACAGCGGATCGGCCAGGGCGCGCCGACTGATAAGGGGAAAAAGAAACGACCAGGCCAAAGGTGAAACGGGTCGATCGAATCGTTCGGCAAAAAAAAAGTTCGTCCACTCTCTTTTCTTTTGATCAAGGCGAATTTTGCTTTGCTGTAATACGGTGATCGGCCTCGCCTGAAAAAGCCACAATCGATTGCGCGCGAACCCCCACTCGATATCCATCGGCTGATGAAAAAGCCGTTCCACGGTTGCACCGAGCTGAATGAGATCGTTTAATCTTTCAGGGTCGACGACAAGATCGGCATAGTCCCCCTCAATTTGATCGATAATTTGATGCGCCGATTTGTCGATAATAAATTGCTTCGGAGATGTCCTTCCCGTGACCAAATTCGCACAAGGACCTCTGACTGCCTCAATGACCATAAGATCCTGATGACTGAGAGGATGCGAAGTGAACAATACACCCGAAATTTCGGGCTCGATTTGTTGTTGAATGATGACTGCGGTTTCGGTAGACCGGCTCTCCCCTTTTACATGCCTGCTGTAGCTTTTAATCTTATTCGAGGCTGCCGAGGACTTGACCGTGATGATGGCTTTAATCAGTTCCTTTTCATCAGACACGTCGAGAACGGATTCTAATTGTCCGGCAAGAGAGGAATCCTGAGCATCCTCATAAGGCGCCGAGGAACGGACTGCAATTTTTCCTTGAGGAAATTGAATTCCCTGGGATTGAAAAATTTTTAAAAGTCGTTGTCGAAAAAGCCTGCGAACGGCTTCATTCTCAAACTCTAAAAAAGATTTTTTACTGATGACAACGAACGGCGGGACGTTGAAACCTTTCAAGTGCAAAAAGGCAAGATGACTTGCCTTAAATCCGCAAAGAGACGGAGAGCGGGCAATTTTTTTATAAGAAATAATGAAATCTGGTCTCTTCATCACGAGGTCGGGAAAGTGCGGATATTCAGGTTCAGGATAAAACTGCTTTAGGACAGCAGAGGAGTGCTGTCCTAAAGCAGAGCGGTTTATTCAGCAGAAATTTTGGCTTGTGCTTGTAGAAACTCATCGACCAAGCGGGATAACTTGGGGTCATCGGCGATGGATTCATCCAAAGGATAACGAAACGTGTTATAGTTGAGGATCTTTTTACGATCATTCAAAGTTATCCGCAATTCGCCGAAATATTTACCCAGGCTGGGCGTGGTAACGATAATTGGGATTCTATTATTGCTCGGCTCGACTTTATAGTATTCGCCGCCGACAATCACGATATCGATATTCGGAACTTTCGACAAAAGTTCCTGCAGGACTACATATCGGCCGTTGTATAATAGGATGATCAAATCGGCTTTGGCCATCTCGGCAACGACCTTTTGCGCGGCTTGAACCGGATCGCGACTGATCAGCTTCGACTCGCCGGCCTGCTCCTGATAGAGGCTTTCCCGTTCATCGCAAAGGCCGAATATTCCGACCGTCAACTTTTCAAAGGGCGGTGAGCCTTTTTGCGGATTTGCGCTTAACTTTTTAAGAACAAAGGGCTCCACAAAAGGCTTATCTTCCGGAAAATACCTGACATTTGCCGAAACGAACGTTAAACGGTATTTCTGCGACATATTCATCAGATATTTTCCGCCCAAATGAAAGTCTTTGACTGCCAAGTTAACGGCGTCATAGCCGAGCATGGACAGTCCTTTGAGCAGATATTCGCTTTGCAGAGCGGCATCAGGGCTAAAGCCCTTCATAAAGCCGCCGGCATCGACAGTCAGGTGAAAATCGCAGCTGTCTTGATGTTGAGTGATTAAGGTTGCTCTCCGAGCTAACCCGCCAAGCGGCTGCTTTCAGCCGCACGGCGTTAAATAACCGGTGATGTCGTTTGAATGAAAGATCGTAAAAACTGCCGTATCACGATGCTCAGCTGATTTTGAAGAGCAGGCAAATGCAGCCAGCATCGAACCGATGAGAAAAAGATTACAAATCCATTTCATAAATTCGTTCCTTACTGCTCCTTCTTTTCCAATGACTGTTCCAACTTGGGTTTACGGGCCGGCTTTTCACGCGTCACTTTAAAAATAATGGTATTTTTCTCGCCCCGCTGTTCTCCTTCAATGGGATGTTTCAGGTCAAATACGACGCGGGTGTATTTGACCTTTTCTTCGGCGGTATAGCCGAGACGGGCGCGTATGAAAGGACCTCGATTGAGAGGAATTTCGTTCTTTTCAGCAATTAAAAAGATGTTTTCGAATGTCAGAGCAAATCGATCAGGATTGCTCAAAACGAGAGGTTTGCCCGGCTTTATTTTACCGTTGCATTCGATGATGATGGTGCGATCATCGACGGCGCGAACCGATCGAATGGCGGTCCCTTCAGGGATTTCCGGCAGCTGGTTATAATAAATTCGGAATTCGACGCGTCGGTTCAACTGGCGTCCTTCATCCGTCGTGTTGTCGGCAATCGGTTTCGATTCGCCGTAGCCGACCGGCATAAAGAAACGCCTCGGATCGACCTTTTCTTTTTCGCTCAAATATTTCATCACGCTTTCCAGGCGGCGATGGGAAAGATGAATATTGTAATCTTCTTCGCCGATCCAATCGGTATGACCGGAAAGCTGCACCAGGGCATTCGGGAAAAGGTTGAGGATTCTTGCAACTCTTTCCATGGTCGGGTATTCCGACGGCCGGATGTCGGCTTTGTCAAAATCGAAAAAGACGGTCAACAGACCGCTGGTCGAATCGGCTTTGAAGCGCATTTTGCCGGGATCTTCGGCAATAATCTGATTCACCTGCGCCAGTTTATTCTCCAATTCGCGTTTGAGGCGTTCCAATTCCTCCGCCGTTTGTCGAGCTTTATCGAGTTGATCGCGCAGTTTCTTTTCGAGATCGCTATAGTCCGGCGGGGCTCCGCCATACTGCGCAGATGCAAAGGGTTCTTCCTTGAGCGCGCGAAAAGCGAAATGCAGCGAGAAGCGATGGGCAGCCTCATCGAAAGCAGGAAGCGGCGCATAAGCATAATCGAGCCGAATAAGAGAGTTGCCCAAAGAGGTAGCCGGAATATTGACGCCGAAACCTGCAGCCCACGCGGACGATGAAGGATCGTTAATTCGATAGCCTCCCCGCAGATAAAAGTCGTTGCCGAGCAGGAGCTCGCTGCCCAGGAAAAAGCGCAGTTTTTCATGCCTGGCCATAACGGCATCGCCGGAAAGGATCAATTCGCTCGAATTTTCGCCGTCGCTCAAAGGCAGCGTCAGGGCCGCACCGGCGCGATAGAGCTGGGTAAGGGGCGACTCCCAAGCATCGAATTTAACACCGGTAAAAGAATAATTCTGCAGCGAGGCGCCGACCGAGAGAATTTTCGGGAAGCGCACTTGAAACCCGGCATCGCCGGCCCAGGCGGTACTCACTTGGCCGACCAAAGATTGCTGAAGGAATTTTCCCCCAAGGCCGATGCCTATCCCCCACTCGCCGGTTTGGAAATACTTGCCGTAAGCCAAAGCCGCCAGAAGATCGCCGCTGGTATTGATTCCGCCCAAGGGATTGAAAAACTGGTCCAGTTTTTCGATCGATCCTTCATCGAAATAGCTCACATCGAGGCCGACTACACCGTATTTGGCATAATTACGCTCGCGAATCGGGGCAAAATCATTGCGGTCTCTGCCTATGGCGTACGCGAAAGAGAGGTTGCCCTGTTGCGTGTCGCCGATCCAGCTGTTAAAGTTTGCGGCGAGCATCGGCGCCTTTATTCCGCCCAGGGCGCCGACGTTATAGCGCATCAAATTGACGTCGCCGGTAAGGGCGGTAAAGGCATCGCCCATGGCGATTTGTC
>JAPDPN010000015.1:18658-26761 GCA_034506455.1 Candidatus Zhuqueibacterota bacterium
CCGATCCAGCTGTTAAAGTTTGCGGCGAGCATCGGCGCCTTTATTCCGCCCAGGGCGCCGACGTTATAGCGCATCAAATTGACGTCGCCGGTAAGGGCGGTAAAGGCATCGCCCATGGCGATTTGTCGGGCTGCCGGCGAGATTTTTAAGAACGGCAGTCCGCTGTAGCCGATGCCGTTTTGGGCGGTCGCAGATGTCGTCAAACTAAAGACGAAGAGCGCAGTCGCGGTGAGGGCCGTTTTCCATACGGCCGTCTCTTTATTACTCATTTTAATCCGCATGATGGAATTGTCTCCATTCATTTTCTAAACTCAGCGAATAATGACGAACTTGACCAAAGCACTCAACGTTTCCCGCTTGGTCTGTGAAAGGATATCAACCTGCACCTTGACCCAATAGGTACCGCTTGCCGCAGGCCTGCCGCCGTCCGTCAAGAGATTCCACCAATTGTTGATGTGACCAAACTGGTTGGGCGGCAAAGAGTTACCACCAGATTCGAAACGAATCGTTTGAGGATTAATTTCAGCTACTTTCTCGCCGGCCAAATTAAAGATCTCCATCCGTTTGATCGTCAATGTGCCATTGGAGGACCCCAAGCGCATTCTAAAGGGACGATTCTCGTCCACGATATAGGGATTCGGCGCCACTTTGCAGTAGAGCGGCTGCGCCATTTGTGCGGAGATGGTATCCGGCACACTGATGAATCTTCGGGTGGGGTACTCCGGCTTTTTGAAATTGTCGAAATAGATGACTTGGATGTCGTCGTTCGGTCGGGCATAAAGGAAGCGGTCGCCCGGCGTATAGTTGAGCGCATTTCGCAAGGTGATGCTGTTCTGCGAAGAAAAGCGGCCGGTATGGTACTGACCGTTTTGACCTTGTTCTTCGTAGAGCGTCAGATATTCTCGGTCATTTGTAGAGGGGTTCAGGAACATAACCTGCAGCGAGTCGCGTGCGATCACGTCGATGCTGCGATCCAATTCGTTGACGACACGCGCAAAGATCGGTTGGTTCAGCGGCGAAGCGGTGATTTCTTGTCCCTGCGCGTTGGTTACAATTAAATTCCCCAGCATTCCTTGAATGACCGGTATGCTGTCGGACAGTACTTCATTGGGACGCAAAGCGGACCGAAAGGACGCTGCCAGCACGTCACGATCAAAAATTTCCAGGGTATCGTTGTTGATGGTGACGGCTTGACTTGCCGTGACGATACGCAGCGGAATGCCGGCCGGCGCAGTGTAACGGAGATTCAAAGTATCGCGCTTGACGGTAATTCGCTCGGCATCCAAACTGAGGTTGGACGTGACCTCGATGTTAAAGGTTGCCCCTGGCTCGATTATGTTTTTCAGCTGCACAAAAGCCTGATCGGCAAAGACAGAATCGTTTGGTGCCGGAATATAAGTCGCTGCAGTATAAAAATCTTTAGGGGTGCCTTGGGCGTCGACAAATGCAAGAGCCGGAGGTTCGATGGGCGTTTCGCGCCAGGCGATCCGCCATTTATCCAGGCGCGGCGTCATGGCGCTGTTGTAGGTAATTAGAGTAATAACCATTGTCAATCGCCGGGCGCCGAAAAGCTCTTCGAACTGACCCAAAGGAATGCGGATCGGCTCAAAAGACAGCTGCAGTGGACCAAGATTTAATAGGGTACGATCCGGATAATCAGGATTCGTCAAACTGACTGTAAAGGCAACATTACTCAAGAAAAGGCGCTCTTCCTCGTAGGGCTTCCAGACCAAGGTCAAAGAGTCCCACGAGACATAAACGGCCTGATTTTCGCGTGCGGCTCCGATCGGATAGAGCGGATTATCGCGTGTAAATATGTGCGGGCGAAGGGTTGTATCATAATAGCGGTAGCTTACGCGGACTTGGTTGACGACGGGTGTGACGCGCGGATTGGTGGTGCTGAGAAAAGCGCGCACTTGAAAATAGCGATGCAGTTTGTGCTCGGCAAAGAGCACGGAATCGACTGCCGTGTAAAAAGTATTGGGAGTGCCGTCCGGTCCTCTCCAAGCCAAACCTTCGTTCGGAAAAGTCGAGCTGGAGCGGAACTGGAGCCTCACGCCGGTTTCGGCATTCAGATTCTCACCCGCGAATCGAATGGCCTCGAAATCAACGTCCTTGGTCAAGTCGATAACAGGTGAACGAAACTCGACCGCTTCTTTGTCAAATTCGAACACGGCCGGAGTCCAAACGGTCAAGCCGTCGAGAGTGATTTGCCGGCAAAGCAGAAATCCGCCGCTAAGCAGCGGGTCGGCATCGTCGACCGAGGGCGCGGGATTCGGCCATTGATAGAAATAAGTCGGGTCTTCCGGACTGACTTCGATGATGCGGTTATTGCCTTTATCGGCAATTACCACTCGCCGAGTAGCGGGATTCCAGTCTGCGTCAGCCGGGTTGCGCAGATGCGAAGCGTCGTCGCCCGGAGTTCCGTCGCCGAAAGCCCAGGTAATGGTCTGATCATTACGATTGACTAATAGCACGCGATGAGCCGTTTGATCTGTAATAAGCACCTGCCGACCCAGAATCGCATCATCGATATATTCAACGTCCACCGGTGAGAAGCGGCTGTCCGGGCCCGCATAGCTCCATAGTATGGGGTCGGAGAGCGGATCTGGCCTTTCATCGACAATAATGACGCGCTTGTTACCGGTATCGGCGATCAGCACTTCGGGCGTGCCGAGAATTTTTACAGCATCGGAAGGGCTGTTTAACAGGCCGTCGCCCATGCCCGCGGTGCTGACACGACCAAATCGCCAAACAATGTTTTTTCCCATCGAAACTTTGGCAACTACATTAGAACCCTTCCAGGTAATCAGAGCATAGCGTACCTGGGTTCCTCCTACGAGCTCTTGATAGAAAAACGCGTCGGTAGGAGATGAATAATTCGCATCCGGGGCGGGGTATTCCCAAACTACAGAGTTCGACCTGAGGCTGTAAATGATGACCTTATTTCCCGATTGATCAGTGATCAAATAAACCGGTTCGCCCCAAATCGAACTGATGTCATCGACATCGACCGCATGCAACAGGCGTCCGCTTTGCTGGGGCGTAAACTGCGCATTGTTGTATTCCCAAAGGATACCCGACAATTTCCACGGGTTTTCCGTAAAGGAGAGCAGTGTATCATCACTCGAAGACGTCATCTCCAATACGCCTCTGTCTTCCGACAGCCTTACGGTTGGATCCCATCCGGTCAGCCAATTGTTGAAAATGGGATCTCCGTCTTCGCGGGCCTTTTTCTGCGTCTGCCCCCAAAGCTCCGTATGGGTAATCAAAAACAGCCCGAAGAGGCTGAGAAAAAGTAAGCGGGTTTTCATGATTTTTTTCCCTGATTGAACCACATCAAAACGGTTATAAAATATAAACGAAAAGCATTCTATGCAAAGGAATTTCAGTATTGCCATAATAAATTACTTTAAGATATCCACATCGCCAGGGCGATGGAATTGAACTTGTTCTCATCGTCGTCCGCGCGGGAAGTGACGACAATTGGAACGTTGGCGCCGACGACGATGCCTGCGGATTTGCAATCAACAAAATAAGTGAGGGCTTTGTGGAATACGTTTCCCGCTTCGATATTGGGCATAATCAGAATATCGGCGTCGCCTTCGAGAGGAGATTTGATGCCTTTAATTTCGCAGGCGCGTTTACTGACGGCATTATCCAGCGCCAATGGGCCGTCTATGATGCAATTGGCAATCTGGCCGCGCTCGGCCATTTTCGACAGGGCCGCTGCGTCGAGCGTGCAGGGCATGGCCGGATAGTTTACTCTTTCCACGGCACCGATTATTGCGACTTTGGGCTTGCGCACACCCAATTTGCGCATGGTCTGTACGGCATTTTCAGTTATGGCGATTTTTGCTTCCAAATCCGGCGCGATGTTCATGCCGCCGTCGCTCATCATCAGAAAGTGGCCGTAGGCGGGAATCTCGAAAAGCGAAATGTGCGACAGCAATTTGCCTGAGCGGATGCCCACTTCGCGATCAAGGACACCCTTTAGAAGAGTCGAGGTCGAACAGACGCCTTTCATAAGAACATCGGCCAGGTGCTCGCGAATCAATTGGATGGCGCGCACGACGCTTTGGCTCTCGGATGTGGTATTGACGATGTCGAAATGAGAGATATCGATCTCGTATTCCTGGGCAATTTCCACGATCTTTCGCTTGTTTCCGACCAAAACGGCCTCTGCAATCCCTTCTTGATATGCATGGGCAACGGCTTTAAGGACTTCTTCGCTTTCAGCCATCGCTACCGCTATGGTCTTTTTCGGCTTGCTTTTTACGTTCTCAATCAGCTCGGCAAATGTCGTGATCATATTCCTTTGCGCTTTCTCGGTAGTGCAGTGCCTGTTCTTCACCATTCAAAACGCGCAACGCGCCTTCCGCCAAAGCCTGCATTTCTTCTTCACCGGGGAAAACCATTACGGGAGCGATGAATGAGACGTATTCTTTGATCCATGTAACAATCAGCTTATCGTTTGATATTCCGCCGGTTATAACAATTGCATCAACTTTTCCTTTCAATACGGCGGCCATTTCCCCGATTTGCTTTGCGGTTTGATAGGCCATGCCTTTATAAATTAGTTCGGCATAGCGATCGCCGTTTTCTAATCTTTTTACCACTTTACGAACGTCATTGGTCCCAAGATAGGCGACGAGCCCGCCGGAGCCCTTGATCATGGACAGTATTTCTTTTAGTCCTTTATTGCTTGTGAAACAGTATCTGACCAGATCTCCGCACGGCAGAGAGCCGCTGCGTTCGGGCGAATAGGCGCCCTCACCGTCCAAGGCATTGTTGACGTCAATGACCCGCCCGCGTTGGTGTGCACCGACGGAAATGCCGCCGCCCAAATGAGCGACGATCAGATTGACTTTGCTGTAATCTTTTCCCAAAGTGCGGGCGGCTTTGCGGGCCACAGATTTTTGGTTGAGGGCGTGGAAAATGCTTTTTCGTTGAAATTGCGGATGCCCGGATAAGCGGGCGAGGTCCTGAAGCTCATCTACGACAACCGGATCAACGATAAAAGCCGGTTTGTTGAATGATTTTGCCAGCGAATCGACGATGAGCGCACCCAAGTTGGAGGCATGTTCTCCGCAGACGGCGTTTCGCAGGTCCTGCAGCATCTCCTCATCGACGATATAGGCTCCGCCCGGAATGGGACGCAGCAGACCGCCGCGGCCGACAAAGGCATCGACCTGCGCCAAATCTAATGCTTCCTCTGCAGCCGTTTGCTCGATTGCAGAGAATCGCAGGGGGAGTTGATCAATGATGGTGGAATATCGGGCAAGTTCCTGGGCGGGATGATCGATGGTGCGTCGAAAGCGGCAAGCCTCATCGGCAAATAACGCGATTTTGGTCGAAGTCGACCCTGGATTAACAACAAAGATTTGTTTCACCCGCCCTCCCAATGACAGCGTTTCGCGTCGGTTTCGTCAATGGTGCGCGTCATTTTGCTGCATGAGGCTGCTAAAGATAATCAGTATTTTTCAAAAAGGCAAGCAGCAAAGAAACTTTAATCACGTTTATTGCCATTACTCCGATTCATAATGTATCAGAGATTCAATTCGATAGTTGCGCAGACGGTTGCGCGCTCCGAGAAAATCGAGCTCGATCAGAAAGCAAAAGGCCATGACTTGTCCGCCCAAGCGCTCGACCAATCGCGCGGCAGCAGCGACGGTTCCGCCCGTCGCCAGCAGGTCATCCACGATTAACACCCTCTCCCCTTTTTGCACCGCATCGATGTGCATTTGAAGCGACGCGACGCCGTATTCTAATTCATAGTCTTCAGAGATGGTTTGGAAAGGCAGCTTACCGGGTTTCCGTGCCGGTACCATGCCGACACCGAATTTGTAGGCAAGCAGCGCGGCAAAGATAAAGCCCCGCGATTCGATACCGACGACCTTGTCGATTTTAACGTCGCGAAATTGGTCATGCATTTTTTCTACGGCTTCGCGCAATGCTTGTCCATCGCCGATCAACGTCGTAATGTCGCGGAAAACGATGCCTTTTTTGGGAAAATCGGGGATGCTGCGAATTTTTTCGGCCAAGTTCATTTTACAGTCCTCAATGAATAATGGAAAATCCCTGAAACTGGTTGTCCGGCGGCGCCCACTCAACATCGACGGCAGTCACATGCGCCCATCGGGGACCGACGCGCAGAGCTTCGATGAATTGTTTCATCTTGGATTCTTCACCTTCGGCGACGACCTCTACGCCTCCGTCCATAGTATTTTCAACGGTGCCGTCGATTCCTAATTCCAAAGCTTTTCGCCAGGTAAAAAAACGGAAACCCACGCCTTGGACGACGCCGGAAATGCGAATGATTGCCTTTACACGGCGCATAGCAACCTCACGGCGTAAGTCGATAGATGGTGCGCGGGAAAGGTATGGTTTCCCGAATATGCGGTCGATTGCAAATCCACGCAACGGTGCGCTCAATACCTAACCCGAATCCCGCGTGCGGAACCGAACCGTACTTGCGCAGGTCCAGATACCAGCTGAACGCTGATTCCGGCAGATTATGCTTTTTGATCGAAGCAAGGAGCGTATCGTAATCATCCTCGCGCTGGCCGCCGCCGATGATTTCGCCGTAGCCTTCCGGAGCCAACACATCGACGCACAGGGCGCGGTCGGGACGCAGCGGATCGCGTTTCATATAAAAGGCCTTGACTTCGATCGGATAGTGCGTAATCATCACCGGCCGATCAAAGTGGTTGGAAATGATGGTTTCATCGGTGCCGCCCAAATCGTCGCCGTCGATAAAGTTGGGATTTTCGGCTTTGACCAGCTTGACGGCTTCGTCGTAGGTGATGCGCGGGAACGGTCGTTTAATCAGCTCGAGCTTGGAGATGTCGCGCTCAAGGACTTCGAGCTCTTTGCGCCGACGCTCCAACACGCGCTCGACGATGTAGACGATCAGTCCTTCCGCCAGATCCATATCCTGTTCGAGATCGCAATAGGCAACTTCCGGCTCGATCATCCAAAATTCCGTCAAGTGGCGTCGGGTTTTGGATTTTTCAGCGCGAAAGGTCGGCCCAAAGCAGTAGACCTTGCCGAAAGCCATGGCGGCAGCTTCCATGTAGAGCTGCCCGCTTTGCGTCAAATAGGCTTTGGTGTCGAAATAAGTGGTTTCGAATAAATTGGTCGTGCCTTCGCAGGCGCTGGGCGTAAAGATAGGGGCATCAACCAGGGTAAAATCGAGATTGTCGAAATAGTCCCGCGCCGCTTTGATGACCTCGTGCCGGATTCTCAAAATGGCGTGCTGTTTGGAGGAGCGCAGCCACAGATGACGTTGGTCCATAAGAAACTCGATGCCGTGCTCTTTCGGCGTAATGGGATAATCCTGCGCCAGTTGCACAATCTGAACATCCTTTGCCTGCAGTTCAAAACCGCCTTTGGCGCGCGGATCTTCGGTCACCGTGCCGGTTACGATGATCGAGCTTTCTTGGGTCAGCTTTTCGCAGCGTTCAAAAACCTCCGGAGCAACATTACCTTTGAATACGACCACCTGGATCATACCGGTGCCGTCGCGCATCATGATGAACTGCAGCTTGCCTTTTCCGGTTTTGTTGTAAACCCAGCCGAATAGGGTAACCTCTTTGCCTAAATAGGGTGCAATTCTGTTGATGTAAACTCGTTCCGCCATCACTTTACCTTTTCTGTTAAAGGTTTACCATTTTATTTTCAGCTCCAAATTTCCGGTTTAACTTCTCTAGTCATTAAATCGAGCAAGGCCTGTTTGGGATCTTTGTCTTCATAGAGCAGAGCGTAGACTTGACTGCAGATGGGCATTTCGACTTGATATTTTTCCGACAGTTGCACTGTCGCCTTGGCGGTTTTGACGCCTTCCGCAACCATCGGCATCCCGGCAAGAATTTCCGCCGTCTTGCGGCCGCGGCCGATCTGTTCGCCGACATAGCGATTGCGGCTGTGCCGACTCATGCAGGTGACGATTAGGTCGCCCATGCCGGACAAACCGGCAAAGGTCAAGGGATCGGCGCCCATCTTGCGGCCCAAGCGGGCGATTTCAGCCAACCCGCGCGGCTGCAGGGCGGCTTTGGTGTTGTCGCCGAAACCGGCGCCGTCGCATACGCCGGCAGCGATGGC
>JAPDPN010000015.1:26861-37344 GCA_034506455.1 Candidatus Zhuqueibacterota bacterium
CAAAGGTCAAGGGATCGGCGCCCATCTTGCGGCCCAAGCGGGCGATTTCAGCCAACCCGCGCGGCTGCAGGGCGGCTTTGGTGTTGTCGCCGAAACCGGCGCCGTCGCATACGCCGGCAGCGATGGCAATCACGTTTTTTAGAGCACCGCCCAATTCGACGCCGACGACATCCGTTGACCGGTAAATACGAAGACATGTGCTGCTCAATTGTTTCTGAATAAAAAGCGCAGCCTCCTCTTTTCGGGAAGCGGCAACGACTGCAGTCGGAATGCGGCGAAAGACCTCTTCGGCATGGCTGGGGCCCGAGAGAACAACATAGCGCTCTGCAAAGGCCTCTGAAAGCTCCTGCTGAACCACTTCGGAGATGCGGCAAAGAGTGTCGGTTTCGATGCCTTTGGCGCAGTTGACGATCAGAGCTTCCCTATCGGCATAGTGCAAATGGTTTTTTACCTGCTGCAGTACCGCACGCATGACATGCGTAGGCACAACGAGCAGGATGACCTGCGCCTTGTTCAACGCTTCCGGCAGCTCATTCGTAACCGTAACTTTGTCCGCCAGTCGAAAGCCCGGCAAAAGCTCTTCGCGTTTTCTTGTGTTTTGCAGGCGCGCGGCGGCCGCAGCGTCGAATTCCCACAAAACGACCGAATGTCCAAGTTCCGCGCAATAGTCGGCTAGCGTCATCCCCCAACTACCGGCGCCCAAAACGGCAATTTTTAGGGGACGTTGAGTTGCGTCGTTCATTTAACCTCGCCCAAGAAGACAGGCTTTTCACCAATGGCTTCAAGCTCGGACTTTACCTTATCGGCAGCTTGCGGAGATACGACAAAAACCAAGCCGATGCCCAAGTTGAACACCCGGCGCATTTCTTCATCCTCTATATCGCCGTATTGCTGCAGGAGGCGGAACTCGGGCGGGATTTGCCAAGCTGACCAGTCGACGGCCAGCTCCAGACCGCTGCGCAGCAGCCTTTGGGTGTTGCCGACAATGCCGCCGCCGGTAATATGACTAATGCCGTCGACGCCTGGAATCGAACGGACGCGCATGATTGCGCTGCGATAGCTTTTATGAACGCGCAGCAGCTCTTCCCCCCAACTCCTTGCCAATTCCGGTTCGTAAACGTTCAGGTCGATTTTTTTTATTTCAAGCAATACTTTACGTGCCAAAGAATAACCGTTGGTATGAAGCCCGTTGGAGGCGATGCCGATCAAGAGATGTCCTTTGGCGATGCGGCTGCCGTCGATGATGTCCGGTCTGTTAACGAGTCCAATGATAGAGCCCGCAAGATCATATTCACCAGGAGCGTAAAAGCCCGGCATTTCGGCTGTTTCTCCGCCAATCAGTGCGCATTCATTTTCACGGCAGGCTTTAGCCATGCCGCGAATGATTTCGGCAAGAATTTCCGGGGACAGCTTTTGCGTGCCGATATAATCGGTAAACGCAGCCGGATCGGCGCCGCACGTCATAATATCGTTGACGCAATGATTGACAAGGTCTTGGCCTACAGTATCATGCACGCCCATCATAAAGGCGATTTTAAGCTTGGTGCCCACGCCGTCGATGCTGGTCACCACAACCGGTTGCGGATACTTTTGCAGATTGATTTCATAAAAGCCCGCAAACAGCCCGATATCGTTAAGGACGTGCGCATTGAAGGTCGATTTTGCTTCGCGGGCTATGGATTTTGTCGCCGTTTCAGCTGCGTCAATGTCGACGCCGGCGCTGCGATAGGTGATGCTCACGAAATGCCTTTCCTGAGTTTCGTCCAATAGTCGTTTCTAACCGAATTGAAAAAAGAGAGCACTCTTTCATCGCGATAGTCGGGATAGGTGCACGGATTCGCCTGAAACCCTCCCTTACGCCAAGTCAGTTGGAGGTCACCGTAGATTCCCTGGCCGATGTAGATTCTGTGGCTGAAATTCTTTGTGGAAGCAAGCACCAGTTTGGCAGCTTCGATATAGCCGGGGTCGATATTCACGGTTCTTTTGTCGTTTATCATATACCGACTTTCGATCTCGTTGGTGCGATGCTTCCATTGCGGTAAAAGCCCGGGATCCGTAAGATCGGCAAAGGCAGCATATACTTTTAGTAAATTCCCGCCCATTTCTTCTTGGTAATAGGTCGTAAAATTAAAATCGATGACGGCCGAACGGGATTGCAGATTGCCCAACAATTCCTGGATTTCTTTGAGGACTTGCAGCAACCGGCTCTCCTCGCCGGAGCATACGGCGCAAATCGGACAAACCGGTTGCGGCTGTTGTATGATACCCATGTCTCAGACAATCACTTTGTCTAAATGTTCGGCGCTGTGTTTATGGCGTTGTTTCCGATATCAATTCTTCGCCGCAATAGGGACAATAGCGATAGTCGGGCTGCCAAAAGACGTGATCTGCGCTTTTTTTGCATCGCCGAACAGAAGCCTTTTGGAAATCGATTTCAACGGTTTTGCCGTTTTCTTGATCGAGCTGCAGGCGAAATTCTCCCCGCTCTGTTTTGCCGATCAAAAACACATCGGAAAAATCGGGCCGCTTCAGCAGTCCTTCCGTTACTTTGCCGTTGTGATCGATCAATTTTAGGCGCACCTCGACGTCGCTGTAACGCCGATAGCCTTCGGCATCAACATCAGTGTAATTGCTTCGCAATTCCGGTTGCACGAATTTTCGCCAAAAGACCCGTTCTCCGCGGCAGAACGCATGACGAACGTTTTCGAAGCGAATGATTTCACCGTTTTCCATGGGGAAAGCCGGCAGCGTGGGATAATCGTCTTTGAAATAGACGCCGACACCTCTGAATTCCAATTGCAGCAGCACGTTTTGTACAGGAATCGGTTCCGCAGTCGAATCGGTCCGCACACTTGCGGTAAAAGTAGGCGCAACGGCAGTCGAATCGGCAGCTGTTACGCAGGCACAGAGAAAGAATATGAAAATGAGCTTTGCCATATCCTTTCCTCCTAAAACGCGTTAAAATGTAACGATTCTTTTGCTGCTTTTCAAGTGCGGCAAGATTTTATTTGAAAGGTTTTCACTTTTCGGCATAAAAAACAAAGCCCCGACTTTTGCCGGGGCTTTGCGTGCAAGAAAGCTCAAATAAATTGGTTGATAATGGCTTCGTAGAGCTCCTGTTTACCGCTGATTTGTTTGGGCTCGCCGAGCTTGACGGCCAGTTCGCGCAGTTCTTCCAATCCCAGCTCGCCCTTTTCGAAACGGGCACCGTCGCCGGAATCGAACGAGGCATAGCGTTCGCGGCGCATTTTGAGCAGATCGGATTCGCGAATGATGCGGTCGGCGATGATCAGCGCTCTGGCCAAGGTGTCCATGGAGCTGATGTGGGCGATGAAAATGTCTTCCAGATCTGTCGAGTTGCGGCGCGTTTTGGCGTCAAAGTTCATACCACCGGGCGCCAATCCACCGGCCGAGAGGATTTCCAGCATCAACAGGACGGCCTCGGTGATGTCGTGCAGAAACTCGTCGGTATCCCAACCGTTGTGCGGATCGCCCTGATTGATGTCCAGGCTGCCGAGCAGGCCGTTGTCCGCCGCCAACCGTACCTCGTGCGCAAACGTGTGCCCGGCCAAGGTGGCGTGATTGTTTTCGATGTTCAGCTTGAAATCCTTGTCAAGGCCGAAACGCCGCAGAAAACCGATGACGGTCGCGACATCGAAATCGTATTGGTGCTTGGTGGGTTCCATCGGCTTGGGCTCGATGAGGAAAACACCTTTGAAACCGGCCTTGCGCCCATAATCACGCGCTTTGGTCAAAAACATACCGAGGTGTTCGATTTCACGCTTCATGTCCGTATTCAGGAGCGAGAAATAGCCTTCTCGACCGCCCCAAAAGACATAGTTTTCGCCGCCGAGCTCGATAGTCGCATCGATCGCCGCTTTGACCTGGGCTGCGACATGCGTCAGAACATGAAAATCCGGATTGGTAGCGGCGCCGTTCATGTAACGGGGATGGCTGAAAACGTTGGCGGTTCCCCAAAGCAGCCGAACGCCGGTTTCTTTTTGTCGCTCCTTGGCCATGTCCACCAAAGTACGAAGGTTGGCTTCGGATTCGAGGACGTTTTTCCCTTCCGGCGCCAGGTCGCGGTCATGAAAGCAGTAAAAGTCGACGCCAAGCTTGGTAAAGAATTCGAACGCCGCATCGAGCTTTTGTTTGGCCGCGGTCATCGGATCTGAAGCTTGATCCCATGGAAACTCGACGGTGCCCGGCCCAAACGGATCACCTCCGGTATTACAGAAGGTATGCCAGTAAGCGATCGCAAAACGGAAATGGTCCTTCATGGGCTTGCCGGCGACGATTTTGTCCGGCTGGTACCATTTGAAGGCCAAGGGATTTTTGGATTGAGGTCCCTCGTACTCGATTTTCTTGATGCCGCGAAAATACTCCTTATTGCCGATGAAAACCTTGTTCGCCATCTATTCCTCCGTTTTATATTCGTTTTTGACAAAATAAACAATTTTTTTAAAATATCAAACAAAATCATGGGAAAATTCCGCGTTCTTCGATTGCAGTTGCAACTCGGTTGACGGCAATCATCATCGCGGCATCGCGCATGGTAATATTTTCCTTTTGCGACAAATCCCAAACCGCCTTGAAGGCTTTGGTCATGACGTTCTTGAGATTGCTGTTCACCTCGTCCTCGTCCCAAAAGAACGACTGAATGCTTTGTACCCACTCGAAATAGGAAACGACGACACCGCCGGAGTTGGCCAAAATATCGGGAATAACTACCACGCCGCGTTTGGTCAGTTCGTGCTCTGCCTCAACCGTCGTCGGGCCGTTGGCACCCTCGACGATCGCCTTGGCGCGAATTCGATCGACGTTTTGCATTGTAATCTGCCGCTCCAATGCGGCCGGCACCAGAATGTCGACGTCCAGTTCCAATAGCTCTTCATTGCTGATTTTCGACACGCCGGGTGCGTCAAAGCCTTCCAAATAATGGAATTTTGATGTGGCGCAATAATCCAGCATTTGCTGAATGGGCAAGCCGCTAGGGTTGTAGTAGGCCCCGCTGACGTCGCTGACGGCTACGACTCGGCAGCCTTCACGGCTGAGCAGATCTGCGCTGACTCCGCCGACATTGCCGAATCCTTGAACGGCCACGGTTATGTCGGTCGGTTTTTTACCCCAGCGCTTGAGAAGCTCTAGGGTATGAAACATGACGCCGCGGCCGGTGGCTTCCCGCCTGCCGAGGCTGCCGCCGAGATCAGTGGACTTGCCGGTCACAATATCCAGGGTGGTGGCGCCTCGGTACATGCTGACCGTGTCCATAATCCATCCCATCGTTTCCGCATTGGTGTTGACGTCCGGCGCAGGGATGTCCGAGTGGGGGCCGATGATCGGCATGATGTTGACTGTGTAACGGCGCGTCAGTCGGCGAATTTCCTCTTTTTCCAGCTTGGTCACATCAACCTGAACACCGCCCTTGGCGCCGCCGAAGGGAATGTTGACTACCGCACATTTCCAGGTCATCCACATCGCCAAGGCTTTGATCTCGTCCAAGGTCACGCTTTGATGATAACGGATACCTCCCTTGCAGGGTCCCCGCGCGCTGCAGTGCTGCACGCGATAGCCGGTAAACATTTCGATCCTGCCGTCATTCATGACAACCGGAATGGCGACAATCAGCTCGCGCTCGCAATAGCGCAGAACATTGTGCGTATTGGGGTTCAGCTTGAGCCGTTTTGCGGCAACGTCGAGTTGCTGAAGCGCCATGTTGAAGAGAGAGTTATTCTCCATAACCTGCTCCTAATTGTTTAGTGACCGTATGAAGACCGTGATCATCCGCGCTAAAATTTTTTGAGGATCTTTTCCAGCTTTCTCCTTTCCTTTTTAGTAGGTCGTCCTTTGAATTTGGGACGGTGCACTTTGAAGGATTCGGCAAATAAATGGAGCAACTCCTTTGCCTCCTCGGAAAGCTGCGGTTCTTCTTTTTGATATAAAAGCCTAGCTTCTTTGATGGGCAAATTCCTTTGCGACAATCCCAGCACCGTCAGGTTAATGAATTTTCCTGCAGCAGTTTTGAGAGTAATTTTGTCCCCTACCCGAATCATAGTCGCAGGTTTGGCCACCTTGTCGTTGACTTTGACACGGCGCTCTTGACAGGCCTTTGCCGCTTGGGAACGCGTTTTATAGAGACAAGAGATGTTCAACCAAGTATCGAGTCGCTGAAGCTCAGGACGTTCACTTTCCTGCACCATGGCTTAAAACACTTTGACAGTAACGTATCGCCGCGGATTTTGTTTTAGATCGGTCGCCAGGCTGTCGAGTTGGTTGATCGCCTTGACGAGTCTTTCATACAAAGCATCGTCATTGAGCATTCGGCTGACGGTGCCGTCGCCCTTTTCGATCTTTTGCAGAATTTGAGAAATTTGTTCAAGATTCGCCACTAGTTTATCATGCACTTCAGAACTGGCAACAAATCGCGCTGCAGAACCGGAACCGTTTACCAGGCTGTCGGCCAGAATGTTGACATTCTTTAGGAAAGTATAGAGTTCGTCGTACATCGTGCTGTCGCGCAGAATCTTGGCAAGAATGCCGTCGCTCGATTCCAAATCATTTTTAAGGACGGTGAACAGCTCGAATGACGACATCAGTTCATTATAGAGCCGAGGGTCGTTGAGTAAAAGTCCCAATGTCCCCTGGCCTTCATTAATCTTGTCGGTAATTTCTTTGATTTTGAGCGTCATATCCTTCAATTCGTTGAAAGCGGCGACGCTCTCGTCGATGAGCTTTTCGACATCGATTGGGTCCATGCCCACAAGGAAATCTCCATCGTTCAGCATGGGCTGATCCGGGGAACCCGCGGTGATGGAAACAAACTTGTCGCCCAAGAGTCCAAGTGTGCCGATATAGGCTTCGGAGTCTTTTCGGATGTGCTTTTGTACCGAGCGGAGAATTTCTACGGAAACTTTGATTTTGGGATTGCCCACTTCTTCGATAAAGCTGATGCCGACGACCGAGCCGACCCGCACGCCGTTGAGGCGAACCGGCGCACCTGTCTGCAGGCCGTTGACGCGCGTCACATAAAAGTGCAAAAGATAGCGCTTTTCCAGTACTCCCTGGTGCCGGCCGACGGCAAAGATGATGTAAATGATGACTAGAATTCCGATTAAAAACGTCAAACCGACCTTGATTTCGTGCGACCGTTCTGCCTGCTGTCGTGTTTTCATTTGGGTCCTGCTATAAAGGTCTGAATGAATTCGTTTGAGCTTTTTTTGATTTCTTCGACGGTGCCGATTTCCAGGATGCGGCCGCCGTCCATAACGGCAACGCGGTCGGCTACGCTAAAGCCGCTTGCCAGCTCATGCGTGACCACAATGGAAGTCACCCCGTATTCCGCCTGGGTTTTGCGTATCAATGCATTAATGGTTGTTGCCGTAATCGGATCCAACCCGGTTGTCGGTTCATCATAGAGGAGAATTTCCGGCTGATAGGCCATAGCCCGCGCGAGCGCGACGCGTTTTTTCATGCCGCCGGAAAGTTCCGCGGGCATTAGATTTTCAGTGCCGGCCATGTCAACAAACAAAAGATTCTTGGCGACAATTTCATCGATTTCTTCTTGGGACATTGTCGTATGTTCTTTAAGGGCAAAGGCGACGTTTTCGCCGATGGTGAGTGAATCAAACAGCGCGCTGCCTTGGAACAGCATGCCCATGCGGCGACGAATGGGAAAAAGCTCCCGCTCGGGCAGAGCAGCGATGTCGATGCCGTCGACAATGACGCTCCCGGCATCGGGCTGAATAAGTCCAAGGAGAATTTTTAAGGTGACGCTTTTTCCGCAGCCGCTGCGGCCCAGGATGACCAACGTCTCGCCTCGATAGATCGACAGGGAAAGACCTTTGAGAACCTGGTGATTGTTGAATGACTTCCACACATCGCGAAACTCGATGATAATATCGCCTCGAGCCGTCATTTACATGCTCCCTATCGTGAGTTTGGTAATCAGAAAATCGAGCATGAAAATGAGGATAGACGAAAGAACGACCGAACGAGTCGTGGCTTCGCCGACGCCGCGCGTTCCGCCGGTAGCCGTAAATCCCAGGTAACAGGCTACCGTGGCGATAGTCATGCCGAAAACGATCGGCTTGATGAGGCCCGCGCTGATGTCGGAAAACTGCAGGTATTGAATGGCGATGGACCAGTAAAAGTCCGAACTTATATCCAACGCCGTCACCGAGACGATCCAGCCGCCAATCATGCCGCAGGTGTCGCCGATGGCCACGAGGATCGGCAGCATGACGGTTAACGCGACAAATCGGGTTGAGGCCAACTTCTTATAGGGATCGGTTCCCAACGCGCGCATGGCATCGATTTGTTCGGTGACGGCCATTGATCCCAGTTCGGCGGTAATGCCTGCCCCTACCCTACCGGCTGCTACCAAGGAAACAAGCACCGGTCCCAGTTCGCGTACGAGGGCCACGATCAAAACCGAACCGGTGTACATCTTGGCGCCGTAGATGGCCATCTCATGGCCGAATTGCAGAGCTAACACAAGGCCGGTGAACGTCGAAGTGAGGACAACGATGGATAAGGAACGAACACCAATATGGTACATCTGTTCCAGGATGTCGCGGCGGTAATACGGCTTAACGAAGGTTAATAGCAGCGAGCGGCCGAACATTTCGAGCAAGCCGTGCAGGAAGACGAGAAAATCAAAGAATTTTTCTTTATTGTTGGCCACCTCGCTGCAGAAACCTTTCTAGTGTAAAGCCGCGTGCTGCGCCCGCAACGCATCGCGAATCTTAAAGTTGACGGCGGCAATATAGGTCATTAAACTGAGAACAAAGGCCACCCGTGCCGGTCCAAAGGCAAGGTTAAAGATGCACGTCAGACTGCTGGTCACAAAAAGATAAAGCGCTGCATAACCGAGATAGTATCTGAAAGAGTACGGTCCGTTGCGGAAAGCATCGATAATGAGCCCTATGGCGCCGAAAAACAGGTCGAGTAGGCATAAAATGAGAAATGCAAGCAACGAGAAAAGAAATGCCGCCCCCAATTTAAGCCAAAAGAGCGTTCGGTCCAACCATACACCAAGTTTAAAAAAGTCGATGACGGCGTTGTCTTTTTCTATTTCAAGCTTTTCTATATCAAAAACGCGGACTTTATTTGATGTCTTGAGCTTTACGGATCGATTCGAGAAAAATATTGATCCTGGAGCTGCCGCGTTCAACAGGCTGTCATTGGTCTCATGATCGAACGAGACGATTATGCCTTGCTCCAGCATAAAGGTTTTTGGAACATCGCCGATGAATTTGATCTGCTTGTCCTTCAAAGACAGATTCGGCGCCTCGCCGTTGAATACGGGAGAGTAGATAGTTTTTAGTTCATCTACCGATTGGACATAGGGATCGATGTACCGCACATACAGTAAAAGCGCTCCAAGAAACAACGCCAAGATTATAAAACGACCTTTTTCGAAAGGAAACATGGTTTTCACTCGTACTCTTGAATAGGTTCGCGACCCGATAAAGCGCGCAGAGCGCCGAGGGCCATTGCTTCAGCTTCCCGTTCTCCGGGCAGGATGAGAATCGGTGCCAAAAAAGAGACTCGACTCGAAAGGCGGTTTGTCAACTGTTTCGACTGCGCCAAGCCGCCGGTGAAAACGATGCCCTGCAGGTCGCCGCACAGAACGGTGGCCATGGCGCCGATCTCTTTGGCAATTTGGTAAATCATGGCATCGTAAACAAGAGCCGCATAGCTATCTCCCGCAGCGATTCGTTGCTCCACTTCGGTAACATCCGCGGTGCCCAAATAGGCCTTTATTCCTCCTTCCCCCATGATCATTTTTTTTATTTGGCCGAGCGTATATTTGCCGGAAAAGCAAAGCTCGGCAAAGGGCGTCATCGGTAAAGAACCGCTGCGTTCCGGCGAAAAAGGGCCGGCGTTGGAGGCATCGTTAACATCAATGATTCTGCCCTTTCGGATGGCCGCCACCGAGATGCCGCCGCCCAGATGCGCGATGACATAGCTGACCTGCTCGATTTCACGTCCCTGTTGCTCAGCAGCCCAAATGGCGGCAGCGCGTAGATTAAGGGCATGAGAAAGGGATCGGCGTTCGATCAACGGATGGCCGGAGAGTCGGGCAACCGGCTCAAATTCGTCTACAGAGACGGGATCGACGACCAAGGCGGGACAGCCGAATCTTTCGGCAACGCGGGCAGCCAAGGCACAACCCAGATTGGCCGGGTGGACGCCTTGTACCCCGCGCCGCGCGTCCTCCAGCATGGCTGCGTTGACTCGATAGACACCGCGTCGCACCGGCTTGAGCAACCCGCCCCTCCCGACGACGGCATCAAGTTGATTGATTTTCCTCCGAGTTAAAAAATCGTCGACGGCAGCGGAACGAAAATCGAGTTGATCAAAGAGAGACGCAAAAGCATCGAGCTGACCGTTTCTGTAGCGGATGGTTTCGGAAGCGATCTCCTTGTCTCCCTCAAAAAGCGCCAATTTGTCGGACGTGGAACCAGGGTTGATCACCAAA
>JAPDPN010000016.1:0-36023 GCA_034506455.1 Candidatus Zhuqueibacterota bacterium
ACGCGCCGGTACCGGTCGACGGTTCACTTAGAGTCGCGGCGCTCAACGTCGACAATTTTTTCAACGGCGACGGTCTCGGCGGCGGCTTTTCCGCGAATCGCGGCGCCGCCTCATACGAAGAATATCAGCGGCAAAAGCAAAAGCTGGTTCGCACGCTTTGCGCTATGGATGCCGAAATCGTCGGTCTGATAGAGATGGAAAACGACGGTTTTGGGCCGAACAGCGCTCTGCAGGATCTTGTACGCAGCCTCAACAGCGTGCTCGGACCCGACACGTATCGCTTCATCGATTTGGGTCTCCCTAAAGTAGGCGCGGATGATATAGCCAACGCCGTCATCTACAAACCGGCGGCGGTCGAACCCTGCGGAGCGCCGAAACTCCTCGATCACTCCGTCGACCCAGACTTTGATGAAGGTACGCGCCCATCCCTTGCGCAAACCTTTCAGGACGGCGAGGGCGACCGTTTCACATTCGTCGTCAACCATTTTCGCTCCAAAGGAGGAACCTGCGCCGGCGACCCTGATCTCGGCGACGGTCAGGGATCCTGCAATCAGACGCGCTGTCGTTGTGCAGCCGCTCTCATCGACTGGCTGTCCACCGATCCCACCAATAGCGGCGATCCAGATTTTCTCATCATGGGCGACTTGAACGCTTATGCGCAGGAAGACCCCGTGAAGCTGCTGACGGCGGCGGGGTATCGTAACGAGATCGATCGTTTTCAGGGATCGACCGCTTACACTTATCTCTACGACTCGCAAGCCGGATGCCTGGATCACGCCTTTGCTTCGCCGAACCTGGATCTTCAGATTACCGGTCTGACGATTTGGCACATCAACGCCGATGAAGCAGTGGAACTCGATTACCACCTTACCAATCCCGGCGAACTGTTCAGCGATTCGCCGTTTCGTTCCTCGGATCACGATCCGGTTATCGTCGGCTTGGATCTGCACAACCCCATGGCAATCAAGCTCGTTTCCTTCGACGCCCAATGGATTGACGAAAAGGTACAAGTTGTCTGGGAAACGGAAACCGAACCCCATTTAGCCGGCTTTCATCTGTATCGCAGCCCGACGCGCGAAGCGGCGTTTACAAGGATTACAGAAAGTTTGATCAAGAATAAAGGCGATTCGACCACGGGCGCACGTTATGAATGCTATGATTTGCAGGGAAATCAGCGCTGCGCCTACAAGCTGGAGCTGATCGGCGTTGACGGGCGCAGCCGCTTCGAAGGGCCTATCGCTGTTTTAAGCAGCTCAGTCGCCACGGGCCTAACGCCGACCGATTACGCTCTCTTGCCTCCCTATCCGAACCCGTTCAACAATACAGTTGCCGTCAAGTTTACCCTGCCGATTGATGATCAGGCTGCTCTGGTCATTTACTCGCTGCGCGGAGAGCCGATCCGAACGCTCTGCAGCGGCCGTCTTCAGGCGGGGCATCACATGCTGTATTGGGACGGCAATGACGATTCGGGAAAACCTGCGGCATCCGGCCTCTATTTTTGTCGCTTGGAAACATCCTCTTTTCGCATGACCCATAAAATCGTGCTGGTAAAATAAGGCGGCTTTATAAGGGCAAATGCCGGCTTCGCGCCGCCATTTTTCGGCTGTGTCAGCACAGATGCATGCAGGATCAGTCTTGTTCTCTTCTTGGCTGAAAGGTCCGATGATTGCTCGATCTGCTGAGCAGAATGCCTGTAATTTTGCGGCCTCCGGAGTTGAAACAAAAAAAGCCCTCCCGAAAGACTTCGAGAGGGCTCGGATCAGCAGGCGAAAAAAGTTATTTCATATCCTTAATAGCCGCCTGCGCCGCCGCCAAACGTGCTATCGGCACGCGGTAGGGCGAGCAGGAGACGTAATCCATGCCGACCTTGTGGCAGAACATGACCGACGAAGGTTCGCCGCCGTGCTCACCGCAGATGCCGACCTTGAGATTGGGTCGCGTGGCACGACCGCGCTCGATACCGATCTGGATCAGTTCGCCGATACCTTCCTGATCGAGAATCTGGAAAGGATCGTTCGGCAGGATCTTCTTTTCGATATAATCCGGCACAAAGCCGCCGATGTCGTCGCGCGAAAAGCCGAAACCCATTTGGGTCAGATCGTTGGTGCCGAAGGAGAAGAACTCGGCGGTTTGGGCGATCTTGCCGGCAGTAAGCGCCGCGCGCGGAATCTCGATCATCGTCCCGTAGAGGAACTCGATCTTGTCGAGCTTGTACTTTTCGCACACCTCTTTGTAGACGCGATCGACGATGACCTTTTGATCGTCCAGCTCTTTGACCGTCGCAACCACCGGAATCATGATTTCCGGCAGAACTTTCTTGCCTTCCTGGAGCAGTTCCGCCGTCGCCTCGAGCAGCGCGCGGACCTGCATCTCGGTGATTTCCGGATAGGTGATGCCGAGGCGGACGCCGCGATGACCCATCATCGGGTTGGTTTCATGCAGAGATTCGCCGCGCTTTTTCACATCTTCTACCGAAATGCCGAGCGCCTTGGCCAATTCGGCCTGCTTTTCCGGGCTCTGCGGCACGAACTCATGCAGCGGCGGATCGAGCAAACGTACGGTAACCGGCAGGCCGTCCATGACCGCCATCGTCGCCTTGAAATCCTTCTTGACATAGGGGAACAGCTCATTCAAAGCCGCTTTGCGTTCCTCTTCGGTCTTGCTGAGGATCATCTTGCGCAGCAGGAAGAGCGGTTCGTCCGAGCCTTTGCCGTAGAACATGTGCTCGGTGCGGAACAGGCCGATACCCTCGGCGCCGAATTCGAGCGCCTTCTTTGCGTCTTCCGGCGTGTCGGCATTGGTGCGCACTTTGAGGCGACGGAACTTGTCCACAAGCTTCATAAACTGCATAAAGCGGGGATTTTCGGAGGCGCTGATCATTGCCAGCTTGCCCTCATACACGTAGCCCTTAGTGCCGTTGAGGGTAAATACATCTCCCTCTTTGTAGACTTTGCCGTCGACTTTGAGGGTTTTGTCCTTCAGGTTCAGCTCCAAAGCGCCGCAACCGACGACACAGCATTTGCCCCAACCGCGGGCAACCAGTGCCGCATGCGAGGTCATACCGCCGCGGGCCGTCAGAATACCGACCGCTGCGCGCATACCTTCGACATCTTCCGGATTGGTTTCTTCGCGGACGAGAATGACGTTCTTGCCCTGCTTGGTCCATTCAACCGCATCGGCGGCTGTAAAGACGATTTGACCGCAGGCGCCGCCGGGACCGGCCGGCAAGCCTTTGGCGATCGGCTTGGCGTTCTTTTCCGCTGCCGGATCGACGATGGGATGCAGCAGCTCGTCGAGCTGATTCGGCGACAGGCGCATGACGGCCGTCTTTTCGTCGATCAAGCCCTCGGCCAGCATGTCCATGGCCATGTTGAGCGCCGCGGTGCCGGTCCGCTTGCCGACGCGGCACTGCAGCATCCACAAACGACCTTCCTGGATGGTGAATTCGATATCCAGCATGTCGCGGAAATGCTTTTCCAACTTGATGCGGATGTCGTCGAGCTCTTTATAGGTTTCCGGCATCGCGGTTTCGAGCGAAGGCATGTGTTTGTTCTGCTCGTTCTTGGTCGCCTCGTTCAGCGGCGCAGGCGTACGAATACCCGCCACCACGTCTTCGCCTTGAGCATTCACCAGCCATTCGCCGTAGAACTTGTTCTCGCCGGTGGCCGGGTTGCGGGTAAAAGCTACGCCGGTGGCGCTGGTCTCGCCCATGTTGCCGAAAACCATCGCCTGCACGTTGACGGCAGTACCCCAGTCGTCCGGAATGCCTTCGATGCGGCGATAGGCAACAGCGCGCTTGCCGTTCCAACTCTGAAAAACGGCGCTGATGCCGCCCCAAAGCTGCTCCATGGCGTCATCCGGAAACGGCTTGCCGAGCACTTCTTTTACTTTGACCTTGAACTGCTCGACCAGCTCTTTCAAATCTTCGGCGGTCAGCTCGGTATCCTCTTTGACGCCGCGTTTCTTTTTCATTTCGGCCATGAGATGTTCGAGCTGCACGCGAATCCCTTTGCCTTCCTCCGGCTCGATGCCCGCCGCCTTTTCCATCACGACGTCCGAATACATCATGATCAAACGACGGTAGGCGTCGTACACAAAGCGCGGATTATTGGTCTTTTTGATCATGCCGGGAATGGTTTTGCTCGTCAAACCGACGTTGAGCACGGTTTCCATCATGCCGGGCATGGAGCTGCGCGCACCCGAACGTACGGAAACCAAAAGCGGATTTTCCGGATCGCCGAACTTGGCGCCCATGATCTTTTCGACAAAGGCAAGGGCATCGTTCACCTCGGCTTCCAATTCCTTCGGATAAGTTTTGCCGTGCTTGTAGTAATAAGTGCACATTTCGGTCGTAATTGTAAAGCCGGCCGGAACCGGAATGCCCAAATTGGCCATCTCGGCCAAGTTGGCGCCCTTTCCGCCCAACAGTTCCTTCATATCGGCACGGCCTTCCGCAGACCCGCCGCCGAAACGATAGACGAATTTTTGCGACATGTTTTCTCCCTATGCTTAGTTCATTGTTTATTATTCGAATTATTTATCGTTTATTTTTCCGGCTTTTGTCCCGCAAGAACCCTGCGATAGCTTTCGGTATCTTTGGCGATCTCGATTGCCCGTTTGAGCACCTGGTCACGTTCGGTACCGACGACATAGGCCTTATCGGCGCCCTTTAACTTGGCGGTCAGCTCCCGCTTGAGGAGGAAGCGAATGTCGTCCATCGATTTTTCACGTTCGACCTTTTTTACAGCTGAAAAAGCCTCCTGAAGGCTGCGCAAAGCCGGTGCAAGTTGTTCTTTATAACCCTCTTTCTCGGCAATTTTTTCCAACTCTTTGATCCGATTTGCTCCGGTCGGCTCATAGTCGAACTTTTTTGCTTCGATAAACTTGAAAAATTCCTGTACCGTCTGATCGGTCACCTGCAGGTCTTTGGATAGTTCGGGATGCTTGGCGGCGTATTCGAGACTAAAATCGAAAAACATCGAACGGCGAATCAGCTCCGTAACAAAGCGGGTCGTATTGGGATTTTGACAGATGATATCCGGGGTCACACCGCCGCCGCCGACAACTTGTCGTCCGTTGCGCGTCTTAAAAAGCTCCTTGGCCGTTTCTTGAGGCTTTTCATCGATCTTTTCATCGCTCCCTTCGTCGTCCCATTCTTCATCTTCCTCGGAGGATACCTGCGTGCTGTCCTGCTGGAAAAAGACCGAATTGCGCCCGCGCTTGAAAACATCTCTTTTTTGAATCAACCGGCCGCTCGGCAGGTAGTATTTGGCGGTCGTGAGTTTCAGCGCCGTTTCACCCTCCACGGAGCGGTCGATCGGCAGAACCGTCTGCACCAGCCCCTTGCCGAAAGTGGTTTCGCCGACGATTACGGCGCGGTCAAGGTCCTGCAGACTGCCTGCCACAATCTCGGACGCCGAGGCGGAATAACCGTCGACCAAGACAACCATCGGCAGATCGGCATACGGGGCGCTGCCGGAGGTTCGATATTCCTTATTGCTTCCCGGCGTCCGGCCGCGGGTATAGACGACCAGCTCGCCGCGCGGCACAAAAAGTTCCAGCACCGATACTGCCGTCTCCAAGAGTCCGCCGGGATTACCGCGCAGGTCGAGGATGAGCGTCTTCATGCCCTGATCCGTCAACTTGTCCAGCGCCTGATGGAGCTGCTCGTCGGCGCCGCGGTTAAAGACGGTCAGTCGTACCAACCCGATGCCCGGCTCGATGATGCCGCTGTATTGAATGTCGGAAACAATGATTTCGTCGCGAATCAGGGTAAAGATCATCGGCTCTTCGACGCCCACGCGGCGAATCTTGATCGTAACGGAGCTGCCCTTTTCCTTGCCGCGCAGTTTGGCGGCGGTTTTCGAAAGCGTCAGCCGACGCGTCGACTCGCCGTCGATCTCGATGATCTGATCCCCTTCGCGGATGCCCGCTTTTTCGGCAGGGCTGTTCGGAAAAGGCGGCTCGGCTACGGTCGGCCAGCCGTTGCGTTTACTGATCCGCATGCCGACGCCGTAATACTTGCCGCGCGTCATGATCTCCAAATCTTCCTGCGCCTCTTCCTCGAGAAAGATCGTATAGGGATCAAGCTCATCCAGCATGCCGTTGATGCCGGCGCGCATAAACTTTTTGGGGTCGATCTCCTCGACATAGTTGTTGGCCGTCTGCTTGTAGACCTCGCCGAAAATGCGCAGATTGCGCATGACCGAAGCGTAAAAGTCATGGCGGCTTTTGCTGAGCAGACTGCTTGTGACGGCGACAACAATCAATAGTCCCGCCAAAGTGCTCGTTCTGAACAAATGAAATCGATGCTTCATTCTATTCTCCGGGAGCTTTCTCCCATAGGTGAAAAAACAAAGATTGAATTTCGGCCTGAATGTCTTGAATGGACCGGTTGCCGTCGATGAGCCGAACGCGGTCCGGTTCCGCCGCATGAATTTCGAGAAAGCCGCTGCGGACACGGCGTTGAAACTCCAAGCCTTCCGCCTCCATGCGGTCATCGGGACGCTCTTTCAACCGGCGTTCAGCCGCCGCTTCAGGTTGGATGTCGATCAACAGCGTAAGATGCGGCTTTAAGCCGCATGAGCCCAACCGATTGGCGGCGGCGACGATTTCAGGATCGATGCCGCGGCCGTAACCCTGATAGGCGGTTGTCGAATCGTAAAAGCGGTCGCATAAAACAACCCGTCCCTGTTCCAAGGCCGGCCGTATGAGCTCCTGCACCAACTGGGCGCGCGCCGCTTCGTAAAGCAGCAGCTCAGTCTGCGGCGCTATTGCGAACCGCTTGCCGAGCAGAACGGCGCGGACGGCTTCAGAGACCGACGTGGAACCCGGGTCGCGCAGGGCGACAGCGTCGATGCCTCTCTCGACAAGAAGGCGGTGCAGCAATGCAATTTGCGTCGATTTTCCGCAACCGTCGATGCCTTCAAAGGTGACGAACAAGGGTTTGCGCATTAATACACCAATCGGCGCCAATCGCCGTTATACAGCCGCTTGACGTTCAAAATCAACCGCAGCGTTTCGTCCAGCGCCTGAACCGTCCAAATGCCGTAAATGCCGCCCGCCAGCAGAAACACGGCGACATAATTTAAACCGACTTCAAAGAACAACACGAAAGCGATCGTGTTCAGCATGAGCCATTTTAACTCGCCGACGCCGCGAAGGTTTCCGCAGACGACGTTGTTGACCGCTTTCGGCAGCTGCGCCAATGCAAAAATGACGATTGCGCGTCTTCCCAGCTGCACGATTTGGGAATCGACGGTAAAGACATGAATGAACTGCTTGGCGAAAAGGATCAACATGAGTATAATGACGCCGACGAAAAGCAATGCGGCGCGATGAGAAGTTTTAGCTCCTTTGAGCGCCTGCTCGTGATTGGCCGCGCCCAAATTTTGGCCCATGTTGCTCATCGCCGCCAAACTGAATCCCATGTAGATCATCGACAGCACATTCTGCAGCCGCATAAAGATGGCATGGGTGCCGAGCACGGCGACGCTAAACATGCCCGCATAGCTGATGACAACCAACTGGCCGAGCGACCAGGCGAGCTGCTCGACGGTGGTCGGCAATCCCTTACGGAACAGCTCGCGAAAGCTGTCCCATTTGGGGGAGGTAAGCTCATGGTAATCCAGCCGCAGGCCGGTGCGGCCGCTGCGCAGTAACCGAATAGTCAGAAAAAAACCGAGCGTATGCGCACAACCCACTGCCAATGCGGCGCCGCGCACCTCGAGTCGCGGTGCGCCGAACAAACCGAAGATAAAGATCGGCGCCAACAGCAGATTGACGACGTTGGTCGTCAAATTGATGCGCATGGAAAAGCGCGTTTCGCCAATGGCACGGATGATCCCGACCGCGACAAAATTGGTCATAATCAGCGGGCCGAAAAAGGAAACCATGCGCAAATAGCTCATTCCGGCCGCCTGCGCCGAGTCGCTCCCATTCTCGCGGATCAAGCGCAGCAGCTGCACGCCGCCGAAATGCCAGATGAAGCTGAACAAGGCTGCCATGATGACGGCGAGCATCAGCGCCTGTCCCAGGATGTGGTTGGCGCTTTTCAAGTCGCGGGCGCCGATATATCGGTTGATGATCAATCCGGCGCCCACCACAAAGGTGATCAGAACGGCAAAGAAAACGAGAACGATTTGGATCGCCATCGAATGCCCCGCCAGGGCAGCGCCGCCGAGCTTGCCGATCAAAATCGCCTCGATCGTCCACATGATCGTCTGCGAGGCCAGATCGATTGCGGCGGGCAAAGAAGTCTTGAGAAAACTCCGCAACGGCTTTAAGCTGCCCGAGCGGCGAGACATGCGTCAAGATCCCGCTTATTCGTAATAATCCAGGCCGAGATGGGTGATCAGATCCTCACCCATAAAATAACGCAGGGTATTCTTGAGCTTCATCTGCTGGATAAAGAGGTCATGCTCAGGATAGAGGCCTTCGGCAACCATCGGACTCTTGCAATAGAACGAAAGCCATTCCTGAATGCCGACCCGACCGGCGCGCTGCGCCAAATCGATGAACAGCGCCAGGTCGAGGACAATCGGCGCCGCTAAAATGCTGTCGCGGCACAAAAAATTGATCTTGATCTGCATCGGATAGCCGAGCCAGCCGAAAATATCGATATTGTCCCATCCCTCTTTATTGTCGCCGCTCGGCGGATAGTAGTTGATGCGCACTTTGTGATAAAGGTCGCCGTACAAGTCGGGATATTTATCCGGTTGTAAAATGTACTCGAGCGCCGAGAGCTTGGTTACTTCTTTTGATTTGAAGGAAAGCGGCTCGTCGAGCACCTCGCCGTCGCGATTGCCGAGAATATTGGTGGAGAACCATCCCCTTACGCCCAACATGCGCGCTTTAAGCCCCGGAGCGATGAGGGTTTTCATGAACGTCTGGCCGGTCTTGAAATCCTTGCCGGCAATGGGGACGCCTTCCCGCTTGGCCAGCTGCAGAAGCGCCGGAATGTCGGTCGTCATGTGCGGTGCGCCGTTTACATAGGGGATTTTCATTTTCAAGGCGGCGTAAGCATAGATCATGGACGATGAAATGGCGTCGTGGTTCTGTAAAAGCCCTTTTTCGAACGCTTCGATGCTGTCCCAAACCGGATCATGCTCCAGATAGGTCTCGGTACTGCCGCACCAGACGATGACCATCCGATCCAGGTTGTGACGGCTCTTGAAATCGGCCATATCCTGCATGAGCTGTTCGGCCAATTCCATTTTGTTTTTGCCGACCTTTTTATTCGGGCCGTCGAGGCGCTTGACGTACTTGGTGTCGAAAACCGCCTTCATCGGCTGTATGCTTTCCAAAAACGGCCTGACTTTTTCCAGGTCCTCGTTGGTCAACACTTTTGCGTTCTTGGCGGCCTCGTAGGCATTATCCGGAAAGATATCCCATCCGCCGAAGACCAGATCATTCAAATCAGCCAAAGGCACAAATTCCTTGATTTTCGGAACGCGATTTTCAGTTCGTTTACCAAGACGGATGGTCCCCATCTGCGTCAACGAACCGACCGGCTTGGCCAATCCTTTGCGGACTAATTCGACTCCGGCTATGAAGGTTGTCGCGACTGCTCCCATGCCCGGCAAAAGAACGCCCAATTTGCCGGTTGCAGGCTTTATTTCGATTCCTTTTCCACTCATATGAAATCCTTTCTCTATATTAATCGTGGTATTAGCCGATGCGACCCGGAGGCTTGATCGAGCGGTTCGTGATTGCAATCAACGCTCTGCCGTTTCGTTGTTGTTGAATCTATCGATTTTCCACACGTGAACGACCCGCTGGACAGCCGTAAAGTTGGCCAATAAGGCGATCAGTGCCAGAACGACCAAGAGAGATTTCACGGAAATCAAAGCTCCGAAGCCGAGCAAAAGGATACGCTCCGGCCTCTGCATCAAACCGACGCGACAGTCGATATCCAATCCCTCAGCGCGTGCGCGCACATAGCTGACCATCGTCGATCCGGCCGCGGCCATAAAGACGACAAAGAAAATAATCGTTTTGTAGCGAAGGTCGAAAGCCCAATTGGTGAGAAAAAAATAGCCGATGCCGAAATAGAGCGCCAATTCCGCATAGCGGTCCAGGACGGAATCGAACAGGGCGCCGAATCGGGTTGTGCGATTGGCCGCACGGGCAACATCACCGTCGAGCACGTCAAAAAGGCCGCCGAGCAGCATGGCCACGGCGGCGAAACGCAACTCGCCTTGAGCGAAAAAGAACGCCGCAATCAGGCATAAAAGGAGGGAAAAAAAGGTCAGCAGGTTTGGATTCATCTGCAGAGCGGCCAAGAACCTGACGACGGGCTGAAGGACCGGCCGAACAGCCAACAAGAATTGGGTTATTTTTTTTTCAATATAACTCATAAGTGCGTTCGGCGTCGCTTCTTTTTCTTTTTTCAACATCATTCAAGCCGGCGACGACAATCACAAACTCTCCTTTGATCGTCCATTGAGCGAGTGCGGCGATCGCCTGGCTGAGAGTCCCGCGGTAAATTTGTTCGAATTTCTTCGTTAATTCGCGCATGACGGCCGCGCGGCGGTCGCCGAAAACCTCCAAAAATTCCTGAAGCGTTTTCATAATTCGATGCGGCGCTTCATAGAAAATCATCGTACGCCGCTCCTGGGCTAGTTCCTGCAGCCGGGTGCGCCTGCCCTTCTTTGCCGGAAGAAATCCCTCAAAAACAAAACGATCCAAAGGGAGACCGGAAAGAAGAAGCGCGGGAACAAAAGCAGTCGCTCCCGGTACGGCGCAGACAGGAATATCGTGCTTTATAGCTTCGCGAATGACGACATAGGCGGGATCTGAAATGCCGGGCGTCCCGGCGTCGGTGATGACCGCAACGCTCTGCCTCTCTTTTAAACGACGTACAATCTGCAAAGCGCTTTTTTCTTCGTTAAACTCGTGATGAGCGATCAGCGGTCTGCGAATCTGATAATGCTCTAAAAGAACTCGACTGGTGCGTGTATCTTCCGCTGCGATAACGTCTACCTGCGCGAGAACGTCCAAAGCGCGCAAAGAAATATCCCGCAGATTGCCGATGGGTGTGCTCACAACATAAAGTGTGCCGGGTTCGACGGATGTTTTTTCCTCATTCCTAAGCATGTATCTCCCCGGCACGTTCTATGCAGGAATCGTTTCCTGTCCGGTACGTCGGCGATATATCAGAATCCGCCTAATTATCAGCTTATTATTATACTAATAAATCTTTAAAAAGTCAATGAAAAGCATGACTCTTGCCGCCGAACTGCACGAGAGAGAGGCAGCGATTGCATTCGTCAGGGCCGCACCACTCTTGCCGCAGCTGAATCATTCCTTGCTGATGTCTGGCGCCGCGCACACACGCCTTTTCACTTTCCCAAACGAACAATTGCTTTTGCATTTCGCGGATAAGGTCGTTCGAGGACAAACGAGGATAGCTTTGAAAAACCTGAAGCACCCCATTTTTCAATTTGCCGTCGTCGCTTTCTTCTGCATAGGCAAAAAGAGCCGGCAAAACCGTATTGACCACAATATCCCGCGCCCGCTCGCTGCCCACAAGCTGCAAATCCACTATTCCGCTTTCTTCTTCAAAAGTATATCGCTTCGACCAAAATGAATCGGCATCTACCGTCATCATTGTCTCCAGCTCGCGGATGATTTGGGCTGTTCCGGCAGGCGGTTCCGCAAAAGCCTTCACAAAAGCAGTAATAAATCCCTGCTCCCGAAAGCGGCAGGCAAGAGAAGCGGCCGCGGCAACTCTTCGAGTGGGAAAATTAGCGGGGCGAAGGCGAAAGAATTGCCATTCTTCCGGACGAAGCGACGAAAATTGGCCGCGATGGGATAAAGTGCGCCACCACGCTTCCATCTCGGACACGTAATCCTCAGGTGCCCTGATTCCGCTTTGTGAAGGCAAAAGACCTGCGGTTCCAAACAAAAGGGCCTGGCTTTTCAGCAGAGCAACATCCTCGGGATCGCTCCAGATGTACCCCCAAAGCGTTTCGATCGGCATGAACACCGCCAGTTTGCGAAAAGGTACACGATTTTTTGAATAACCGAGCGCCTCCATGAGAAATTCGTAAAAAACCTGATCCCACGACTGCGCCGCCGGCCGTTCACGAAATCTGGCGGCTTTGCGCTGCAGCCGCAGGTCTCCTGCCCGCTCCAACACGGCTCGGATGACCGTCAACGGTTCTCGACTCAAAGCGCATTCTTGGGCCGGAGGCGGCGCTTCATCCTCTTCCTGCTCCAACTGCTCGGCGCTCTTTTCGAGATAGTCGTCCAAATTAAGCGTCACTGCAGCGGCGCCGTTCTCTTTCACCGCCCGAAAGGCAGGCGGGCAATCCATGGTGACGACATGCAGCACCACTTTGTTATAACGCGGATCGCGGTGATGACCGTGAGCGTACCAGTCACCCGCAACGGCATGGACCTCGACATCCCCCCGCACCACCTTGCCGTTAATCCTGACGAGAGCGTCGAGAAAATCGGGACCGGCGTCGCGATTGCGGGTCCCTTTTTCCATGATCTCGATTTGATGGCCTTCCGTACTCTGCAAAAGTCGCCCTTGAAAGGAGCGGTCCAACCATAAATAGTAAAGAAACCCCTCTCTTGCAGGCTCTTCAACGCAATTCATTATTTCCCCCCTGAATTTTGAAGCGATTATTGCAATATCGGGTTACGTGTCGGTAAAATTGTCCCCTCGTCGTCGATGATCTTTCTGCCGTTGTTCAACGGCAAAGATAGAGTTTGCAGTTCGGCGATGAGTTTTTGTCGATCGCTGCCGGTCAGCGGCCGCGGTTGAAACTGTACGACCGCATTGTAAACATGCAGCGGCACGATCTGCGCCTCGACCCAACCTTCTTTTGTAAAGAACAAACGCAAAATGGCGGCCGTATGCGCATTCTCACTCAGCGATCCGAAAATGTAATTGCCGAGACTGTAGGCGATCAGCTTGCCCTTATAGATTTCAAACCCCTGCAGCACATGAGGATGATGTCCGATGATCACATCGACGCCGGCATCGATCAGACGATGTGCGCGTTCAATCTGCAGGGAATTGGCTTCTTTGCTTTTTTCGACACCCCAATGGATGTTGACGATGACAACATCCGCCTGCTGACGAGCGAGGCGAATCATCTCTTCGATGCGCGGCTCCGCATAGTTGCAGGTGCCGCAGCGCGTCGGCGTCGCCCAAAACTCATCCGGGTAACAGGTGGTAAGTCCGACAAAAGCGAGGCGTAGTCCTCGGACCTCCATTATTACCGGCGCGCAGGCTTGGTCGAGATTTTTCCCGCCGCCGCAGTAACGGATGCCCGCCCGATCGAGCGTAGCGACTGTCGACATCAACCCGTCACAGCCGTAATCCATAATGTGATTGTTGGCCAACGTTACCAGATCGATTCCCGCGTTGACCATGCCTTCCACCATAAAAGTCGGCACTTTAAAAGTGTACTGCTTTTCGACAAAGAGACGGCCGTTATCGGCAAAAGGAGCTTCGAGGTTTACGACGGCGACATCCGCTGCGCTCAGCCACTGCCGCGTGTATTCGAACGGCGCATCCACCCCTTCTTTTTTGACCTTATCGACGATCCACGAGCCGAGCATCAAATCTCCGGCCGCTGCCACTTCGACACGACCGGTATCGGCTATGTAGAAAGGAGCCAGCTCGCGATAATAGACGCCGAGAGAATCGTGTTTCGAGACGTTCGTTTTGTTTTCATCGGAGGCTTCAGAGCAAGCGATAAGGGCGATTGCCGCCGAAAGGACAACTCCAAAGGCAATCGCCCGATGACTGTGCGGAATCATACAGCTCCTATTCCTTCGGCAACTCCGGATTTTCGTCCGCAGGTGTTTGCGCTTCGGCGGCAGCCTGCCGTTTGGCTTCCTGACGCTCGCGTCGCTCTTTTTCCTTTTCCGCCTTGACCTTTTCGATCTCCGCCTCTTTATCCTGCAGCTGTTTTTCCAGCGATTTTACCGTCTCGACGATCTTTTTGCATTCTTCATCCTTGCGGATGTCGGGAGTCTGTTCGGCGGTCATCAATTCATAGACGCGTCCGCCCAATTCGACAAACTGCCGCTCGATGTTGCGCTTGATGCCGAAAATATCGACCTTGAGCTTGCCGATTCGACTGTACTCTTCAGTTTTGTCGATAACCAACTCGAGTCCCTCACGAATGCTGTCCAATAATGCCGACATACCTGCCTCCTTTTCACCTCAACGTTCATTGCCCTCAGATGGGGCTTTAATTCGATGATAAATGATTATTTGTTGACGCCGCAAAATACGAGTTTTTGTACAACACTCCAACGATTGATTTTCAGGCGCACAAAATAAATGCCGCCCGCCACGGCGCGGCCGTCGTCGTCCAGGCCGTCCCAGTAGACTGTCTGCCGTCCGGCGGGAGAAACGCCGCGCACCAGTTTGCGCACTCGGCGACCCAATGCATCGTAAACGTCCAACTCGACCGCTGCTTGACCGGAGCTCACCGGCACTTGAAACGAAACCGCGGTTCGATTGAGAAACGGGTTCGGCTGCGGCGGCAAAAGAGCAAGCAGAGGGCCCTCTTCTTCAGGAGGTTCGGCGGCCAAAGCTTCCAGCACATCCAGCTTGCCCCAACCCCAATGGATGTTGGGCGTCGCGCCGACAAAAGCGTCCACTCGAGCCGTTCCGGTCATCATCTCTTTGATTTGTTGGGCCGTAAAAGTTGCATCCTGCTGCAGCAACAAAGCCGCCGCGCCGGCCACATGCGGCGCAGCCATGCTCGTGCCGCTGCTGAGCGCATGCTTGCCGTCTTTGTTGACATAGGCATTCGGGTAACGGGTACTGCCGGAATTAAAGATGCTGTACCGTCCATTCGGCGGTGCATCCACAGAATAGGCGCCGACGATGATTTGCCCCGGCGCAGCAATGTCCGGTTTGACATAACCGCCTTTGCGTACCGGCCCGGGACTGGAAAAAGACGAAAGCTGTCCTTCGCGTACTGTATTGTCGACATCATAGGTGAGACTGTTTCCGTCCAGATCGATCCATGAACGCTTGGTGACGAACGAAGCGACGGTGATGGCGCTGCGCGAAGTCCCCGGGATGGTCAACTTCCCTTCGGCAAAATCGCCGGTTTCGAAAGACACTTCCATGGTGGCGTTCACCAGCCACAAGTCGATTGTCCCGCCGGAACCGGTAAAGACAAATTTCCACAGCCCGTCGGCAGGCGGCGACACGGCCGTTGCATCGTAGATTTGGATGTAGAACTCGCGATCGCCGTTTAGCGGGTTGGCGCCGGCACGATAGTTTTCCCCCTCCTCGTAAAAGCCGTTCCAAACGTAAATTGTGCCTTCAGTGGTCTTTTTTTCCAGAACGTTTCCGGGCAAAACCGGGCCGTACTCTCTTCCGCTCGGCGATACGACCGTAACGCCGATTTTTTGAGAACCGTCGTACCAGCCGTCGAGAGCGATGAGATCATTTTCGGCGCCGCTTTCTGCCCGATAATTCTCGACGCGCAGGCTGATGGTCTGCGGTTCTGAGCTGTTACGCAAAACGGCTCTTGCATGAACCGAATTGTTGCCGTCATTGCCGGCGACGGTCACGACCACTTTGCCGCGACCGACCAGGCCGTCGATAAACCGCTCTACGGGCGACGTGCCGTCGTGGGCGCCGCTGTGTCCGCCGAGGCTGAGGTTGGCGACGTAGGGTTTACCCAAAACCTGAGCCACGCTGTCAATAAAAGTCAGACCGATGATTTGATCTGCGGGGCGGAATTCTCGTCCGGCCTCGTCGCGCGTTGCCTTGACGATCACCAGATCGGCCTCGGGAGCCACGCCCGCGTACTCGCCCAAGCCTTCACCGACCGCCCCGTCGGCAGCGGCGATCGCCGCGACGTGCGTGCCGTGACCGCTGACGTCGCGCATGGCGATGGTCCGTCGCCCGTCAAGCGCTTCATTGATCTGCCTTTCATCATAGGCTTCACCTCCGTAGACGGTGCCGCTGCGGCTCAGATCGAGCATCGCCTTGATGCGCGTCGTGCCGTCCGGTTTGCGAAAATCATAATGCGTCCAGTCGATGCCGGAATCTATGATGCCGACGATGACGCCCCGGCCGGTTACGCCGCGTTGGTTGCGCGCCTTTACGGCATTGACGGCCACTGTGCTTTTATCCAGCGCAGCTCGATCCGGGTGAGGAGCCTCCATATAGATGACATTCGGCAATTCGGCGAGGCGCTGCAAGGCGCTCAGCGGCAGATCCGCAACAGCCATGTCGCCGCGGCGGCAAATAAACTTTACTCCTTCCCTCCGCAATAGTTCTTCGCCTCCGCGGTAGGTTAATACAACCCGAACCTGCTCTTCTCCGGCACCTTTGGCAAGAATATCGCTGTAAGCACTTCCGACTTCCAATGATGATGCCAAATGCGTTAAACGGGGATCCATTTTACCGACAGCGCCGAGAGCAAGTACGGGCAGAAACGCCGCCAGAAAAATCCGAAAGGAATGGTGCACAAAGAACCTCATTATTTGATTATTGCCACCTTTTTATACGCCGAATTCCTATCACCGTTCACTGTAAAAACGTCCATTCTGAGGAAGTAAATTCCCGAAGGCAAATCGGGACGCCAGGAAAGGCTGTGCTCACCGGCGCTGCGGTATTGCCCCAGCAACGTTGCAACACGCTTACCGTCGATGGAATAGACAGACAGATCCACCAGGCCGTCATCCGGCAGGAAAAAGTGAATGCGCGTGAATGCATTAAAGGGATTGGGATAATTGCCGACAAGGAGATGCCTAACCGGTTTGGGCGCCTGGTCATCCGCTGCCGTCACGTATTGTTTTACCTTGCCATAAAAACGGACGTCATCGATGAAAACGCCGGCAGATTCTTCCTGTTCGTTGGAAACAAAGCGGAAGCGAATCCACAAGCGGCCGCTCAACATCGGCAGAAAAGGGGTAAGCTCCACTCGATGCTGTTCATAGTTCAAGTTTTGATTCGAGAATTGATAGACGGGCTGCCAAGTCAGCGAATCGCTGCTGATTTCCAGAACACAATAGTCCTTATTGAGTTGCATATGGCAATTGGCCCAAAAAGAGATCGAGGCCGATTCGAGCCGCTCGGCCGCAAAACTGCGCCTCAGGGTCATGACGGCGTTCATATTCGGCCGATAAGGAAGGAGACCGCTGTTGCAATGAGCAGCGTATTTGCCCGAATGCCCGCCGTAACGGTTGGTCAGACCCCAGCCGCCGGCAAACAGCCATTCGTCGCCGCCGGACTCGAAATCATCGACCAGTGCAGTGGGGAATATCGCGGTCGAGGCGGAATCATTGCTTGGGCGATTATCGCCGACTGGCGATTGAAGCTGAAATTTTGCCTTCAGCTCAGTTGTGTCGGGCACAACAAAACGGGAAAAGTCGATCCGCGCATGCCGACCGGACTCAAGATCAGCTATCGTTCTCGAGACGGCAGCGTGAATCGACAGGCCGTCACTGATCGTGCAGGTTACGCTTGTGTTAGGGAATGTCTGACTGCCCAGGTTTTTAACCAGCGCCGAGAGAGGGAGCAGATCGCCGACAAAAAGTTTGTCGACGCGCTGCACACGCGCATAAACAGCCAGATCATACGGCGGTTTGTTGACGTGCAGAGCGACCGGAAGGGCTAAACTATCCGCGGTTCTGTCGTTGCATTCAATCAGCACTTTTGCAAGATAATCGCCTGGATCAATATCTTGAGCCGAAACTGTAATTCTGACGGGTTCTCCCGACTGCGGCGGAATGGTGCTGAGCGAAGGAGATGTCTTCAGCCAGGCGGCCGGCATGGAGCCGTAACCGCTGCGGTGCAGGTTTTCAGCATTTTCCCCCTCATCGGCAAAAAGGATTTTACCTCCGTCGGAAACGGAAATGCGATCGAGGAAAAAGCCGGTGACCGCCGGATCGTCGAGGGTAGAAAATCCCATATCGCTGGCAAAGGCGAAACGGATGACCGTCTGCGATGAACGATAAGGGCTTAAATCGAATGCCGCGGATTGCCAGCCGTTGCTTTTGCCGGCCCAGCCGGGAATGTTGGGGCCCATGTTCCAGCCCTGCTCTTTTTCTCCGAAAGACCAAAGGCTGTTGCAGGAATAAGGCGGAAAAAGCGGCCGTATAACCTGAAACGATTGACCGCCGTCGGTCGAGATCCAGACATTGGCGCCGTCCCAGCCGTCCCAAGGCGGGTCTGTTCCCTCAGGCGGCTCAATCGCCCAGAAAGCGACGAATTTCAGCATTGGATTTGTGGTTGTGGTCAAATCGAGCGGCGGCGTATCCAGATACTGCAGCCAATGATTGGCATAGCCGCCGAGCGCCGGGCTGCCGCACCACCAGGAAAAATCGTCGTATGCATTAAAGGCGGAAACGTGAAAGACCTGCGGCGTCTCCTCGCAAAAAAGGGCATAGTCGAGCGGTACGGAACCGCGATTCTCCAGATGAAACTCTGCCTCGGCTTCCTCGCCGGCGGTCAGCTCAAATGACAAGGAATTGGGTGCAAACGCAACGGCGTTTTCGGTTACGGCATCATACACAAAAGGAGCAAAAGCCCCAAGACCGGAATCACCCCAAAGGATGCGAAAATAGCCGCTCTCTCCCCAGCCGGCGCCCCAGCTGTTTTTGCAAATCCAGCATCTCTGCTCGTCATCCCAACCGACGATCAACACGCCGTGACCGCCCACGGCTTTGCCCCATACATGCTGGTAAACGCCGCCGCCGTAAAATTGGAAATCCTCAAAGACCGTATAGGAAACCGATACCGGATGACGAAAAACGGCTTGTTTGAGGTTGTCGATCAGAATTTCGTTGAGGGTGACATAACCCCAATCGGGTATGGTGATCATGCGGCGATCGGATTCAGGGCAGGCATTGCTGCACGGAATATCGTCGCGAGCGCGGTAGGGCATGCAGGATTCGAAAGGCACGCCGAAATCACGGACAAAGGAAAGCGCTCCTTCGATGCTGCCGCCTTTGCAGGTGCCGACGCCGGCGCAGGAAAGTACAAACTGCTCTGACAAATCGATTCCCGACTCCGGTGTGCCGTTAAAGATTTGGTACCAAGCCTCGACCTGGGCGACAGCGGAGAAATTCCAACAACTGCCGCAGCCGCCTTGATCGCGCACCGGCGTCACCCAATTACCGTTATTGCTACGCCAGTCGAATCGGCTGGGCAGAGAGGAAATCGGCTTGAGGCGAATAAAACGGGACTCTGCATCAGTCGGCGGGTCTGACAGGGTGCCGCAGAGTTCTGCAAATTCATTTGCCGAGAGAGAGGCCACCCAACTGCGTCCGGTATACCATGCAGCACCTGCATCGCGAATGGCCTGCTGCACCAGCTCGACTCGATTTTCTCCATAGAGTAGGCCCGCTGACAGCGCAACGAAAAGCAATACTACTTTATGCCTATTCATATTTTGCCCTCATTTGATGAGCAACAGCTTTTGACGTAAAACCTCCCGCGTGCCTTCGGCAAACGACAAGGCAATTTGAGCGAAATAGATACCGCTGGGCATGCCTTCGGCATCCCATATCCAAACCTGCCTGCCGTTCGGGCAGTGCATCTCAGCCGATTGATAGACGATTCGCCCGCGCACGTCCGTAACTATTAGTTGGGCTACGGCCTGTTTATGTAGAAAGGCAATCAATGAAACCGATGTATTGAAAGGATTGGGGGCGGCAACCAGCGACGCCGATCGGGTTGCCGAAGATGAGCGGACGGCTGCAGGTCCCTGCTCCTGCTCGACTGCGCTCGTAAAGACGCTGAAATCGTCGAGAAGTACGCCGATGCTTCCGGCGGAAGCATTGGAGAAAAAGCGGAAGCGGAACCAGGCCTTTTGCGCTCCGCCCGCAAGCAGATCGACAAAATTGATGATCCGTCGACGCCAAGGCGGCTGCATTCCTGAGAGAATGTCGACAGACCGCCAATTCAGACTGTCGTCGCTGATCTCAACCACGCAATAATCCCCCTCTTCGGTAAACACGCGCGCCCAGTAGGTGACGATCAATGTATCCACATCCTGTAAAACGAAACCCGGGGAAAAAGTAAGCGTCGCATTCATATTTTCCGGATAGGGATAAACGCCGCCGTTGACGTGGGCCGCACCGCTGCCGGTATGTCCGTTCAGCTTAGAGGTAATGGCCCAGCCGCCGCGGAAATCCCATAAACCGGACTCGGCCTCGAAATCATCAAACAGATGGGTTGCCCGCACTTCGCAGGTCAAAGTGTCATTAAAACGATTCAGATCCTTTTCGAGGCCGGACAAAAAGACCAAGAGCTGCATCGGGGCCACCTTGACGGGGCGAAAGGGTTTGAACTGAAATGCAAGTTCTCCTGACAGCGCAGGCAGAGAAAGTTGAAGAGTATCGCTGTAAAGAACCGCGTTTTCAGCGGCAATTCGACAAACGAGCGAAATTCGATCGGCTGCATTGAGGCCGATGTTTTCGACGACAACGTCGAAGGGCACTGAGGAAAGAAGCGGAAATCCTGACGGCGGCGTTTCGGTCTTTACAAGCCGGACATCCCATTCCGGCGGCAGAACATTCAAGCGACAATGTACCTGGAGGCTGCTGCAGGAATTACCGGAAATGGAGATCAGGCGCTCATAGCTGCCGGCCGGAACTGCTCTGCCGTCAAAGATGACGCGCACAGCGGCGGAAGAGCCGGGGCTCAGTGTGCCTGCTCCGCTGACAAGCGTCAGCCAGTCGGCAAGCGAATCGGCGTCCAGACTGCTCTCCATGCAGTAATACTGCATCGGCGCCGTTCCGACATTCCGCACGGTAAAGGACAGCGTATCGCTTCGGCCGTATTCAATCGACGATTCGAGCTTCGATGTCGAGGCAGTCAATTGACCGGAAGATACTTCATCCCAAATGCACCATACCGCTTCGCCGAAATGGACTTGTCCCCAGCGAATGCGAAAATAACCCGATTCGCCCCAGTTTTTGCCCCAGCTGTTTTTAGCAATCCAGCAGCGCTCATCATCGTTCCAGCCGACAATGAGCACTGCATGCCAGCCTTCGGAAGCGCCGTAGACGTGCTCATAGACGCCGCTTTTGTAAGCATAAAAGTCGGAAAAAACCTCAAAAGCGGTCGAGACAGGATGATAGAGCAGTGCGGTTTTAATGTTTTCGATCTGCGCTTCCCCAAAGGTCACGTAACCCCAGTCGGGAATAGTTACGGTTTGGAGATGCCAAAGCGCATCTGCCGCGGCGCACGGAACATTCGATTTAGCGGCATAAGGCAAGCTTTTTTCGGGCGGCACACCCACGTCGCGGATGAAATGAAGAGCGAGATCGACGTATCCGCCGTTTTCGCAGTCGCCGGCTCCGCTGCAGGAAAGCAAGATCTGTTCCGATAGATCGAGAGTTGAATCGGCCGTCTGCCTGCGGATGTTCCACCAGGCCTCGACCTGCGCCACGGCGGAAAAGGCCCAACAGCTGCCGCAGGCGCCCTGATCGCGCACCGGCGTCACCCAATTGCCGCCTGCATCACGCCAGTCGAAGCGGGATGGTAAAGGGCCGAATTGAGGTAAAGACAATAGGGCAGGCGCTGTACCCTTGAGCGGTGAGCCGGTCAGTCCTAAACGACGCTGGCGTTCTTGAGCAGAAAGCTCCGTCAGTTCGTTCGGAGAGGCGATCCATGCGGCACCCCGCTCACGGATTGCCCGCTGCACCGCCGCCACGTCCACCGTCGCAGCGCCGAACAGCGAGGAGGCGAAAAAAATCATAAAAACAAGGATAACCTTAGCCCAGCATTCTTTCCGAAAAAGGCAATGTCCACCAGGGCAACACAGGTTATAACGAGATAGGCTCAACGAAGCACCCGCAAGAAGCACCCATAGCCGAACACTTTTTTCAATATAAGAGCATAACGGATAAAATTCAAGCCGTCAATCCGCAACTTTTCCGTCTTTTGAATGCCAATTTTTCTTAAATTATCATGGCAAACACATGGGATGGAACTATGAAAGTAATCATCATCACCACCGGCGGCACCATCGAAAAAACGTATGATGAAGAAGAGGGAACCTTAACCAATCGCGGCTCCCAGCTTCAGCGCATGCTCAAGCGGCTGCGATTGCCCTACACGCAGATCCACCATATCGATCTCTTGTGGAAAGACTCGCTCGAGATGACCGATCACGACCGTCAGATCATCTGCAACACGGTCACCAACTTTTTGCCGGAAAAGTCGCCCGTTCTCATCCTTCACGGCACAGACACCATGGAAATCACCGCTCAATATCTATACGACCGTCTGATGCCCATCCCCATTCCGCTGATTCTCACCGGCGCCATGAAACCCTTCGGATTCGAAGATTCCGATGCGCTGCAGAATTTCATCGAGGCGCTCTTTGCCTGCCGATTGGCGCCTCCGGGGATTTATATTTCGTTCCACAACATGCTGCATCCGATGCCGGGAGTGCGCAAAGACCGTCTGCGCAAAACCTTTATCAGCGACGCCTGCCGCTAAACCTGTCATTCGATGGTATTCCCTTCTTCCGCCAATTTGCGGATCTGCTCCTCTTCCAGACGATGCAGCCGCCATTCGGGGTGAGCTTGGGCTCCGATTGAGCCAAAGAACCGTTGCGCCGGTGCATTCCAATCCAGAACCGCCCATTCCATGCGGCCGCAGTCGTGGGCTCTCGCTATATTAGCCAGAGCCGCCATCAGCGCCCGACCGACGCCTGAGCGGCGATACTCCGGAAGGACGAAAAGATCCTCCACATAGAGCGTGGGCCGGCCCAAAAAAGTCGAAAAAGTAAAGAAATAAAAAGCCATTCCGATCGCCTGACCCTCTCTTTCAGCCAGCAAAGCGTGAAAATAGGGCAGGTCGCCGAAGCCGAAACGCAGCAGCCGCGCTTCCGTCGCTTCGACCTGATGCGCCAAGTTTTCATATTCCGCTAAATTGTGAATAAAACGGAGAACCGTCGGTATGTCCTTTCCCTCTGCTTTTCGGATCTGCATAGTGCCCTTTCCTAAAATTGGTCCTTCAGACCAGCCGATAAACTCCTTGAAATTCGACGGGCGAATGGCTATTTTGCAAACGCCATGAAAAAGTTAATTATCGTTTTTTTCATTGCTCTCGCACTTTGCACATGTGCGAACCAGGGCTTTCCTCCAGGCGGACCCGAGGATAAAACGCCGCCTCGCGTAATTGCCGCCTTTCCGCCCAACGATTCGACCGGCGTTTCGCGCACCACAAAGGTACAGATATTGTTCAGCGAACCGGTGGTGCCGTTTACTGTGGAAAAGGCGCTGTTCATTACGCCGTTCGTAGGCGATCGCATCAAGCTGAAATGGCGGGGCGATCGACAGTTGACGATCCAGTTCAGCGACTCGCTGCTGCCGAACCGGACCTACGTCGTCACCATCGGCGCGGGCGCCAAGGACCGCCGCAACAACATGATGAAAGAATCCTTTACGCTCGCCTTTTCTACCGGCGAGCACCTCGATCGCGGTCAAATCAGCGGCAGACTTTACGGCACCGATTTGGGCGGAGCGCAGGTTTGGGCTTACGATCTGTCCCTTACGCCGGATCCCGATCCCTCCCGCCATACGCCGCTTTACGCCACGCAAACCGGTGAGGAAGGTCTCTTTCGCCTTTCCTACATGGCATTCGGACGTTACCGCCTCTTTGCCGTCAAAGACCGCAATCTCAACAACCGCTACGATCCCGAATTCGATCAAATCGGTGTGGCCCATCGGGACGTTCAACTCGATTCCTTAAACCGGACCGATTCACCGCTCACCTTTCGTCTTGCACAACGCGACACCACGCGGCCGCGCCTCGAGGCCGTCAGCGCACCTGATCGACAACATGTCATCCTTCGTTTCAGCGAACCCATTCGCGCGGAAGCCGCCCGCATCGACAATTTTATGATCGTAACCGGGTCAGATACCCTTGCCGTTTTCGATGCCTATTTTGATCCGCAGAACAGTGCTCTCTTACAGCTGGCGACGGCGCCGCAGCAGTCAGGCCTCTTCTATCAGCTGCAGATCAAAGAGATAAAAGATCAAAGCGGATTGACCATGGCGGCGCCGACTTTGCCCTTCACTTTCACCGGCTCGGCTCTGCCGGACACTGTTCGGCCACGCTACGTCGCAATGTCGCCGCGCGACAGCTCTCGTGCCGTGCCGGTCAACTCGTCCATCAAAGTCTTTTTCTCCGAAGCCATGGCGGCAGAACCTTTGACGCGACTTTTTCACCTCGCCGACTCGAGCGGTAATCCCGTCAGCGGCGATATTGCTTTCCCAACCGGCAACCGCCTTGTTTTTACACCGCATCGACATCTGGCCGGCAAAATGCGCTACACGGTCAGCCTGCCCCCCGATTCGATCACGGATCTTGCCGGCAATCCCCTGGCCGATTCCCTTTTCCAAAAGCATTTTATCACTCTCAACCCCGACACTCTTTCCGCGATTGCCGGAACCGTTGCCGACGCGGACAGCGCCGCCCGCGGGCCGTTCTTTCTCAAAGCCGTATTGGTCGGCGATAAAGAGCCGCACACCTACGAGCTTTTTGTCCCCAATGCCGGTAAATTCGAATTTCGCGACCTGATGCCGGGCAGATACGTCATCGAAGTTTTTCGTGATGAAGACGAGAATCGCGAGTTTACCTTCGGCACGCCCTATCCCTTCCAGCCTGCGGAACGCTTTTTCGTCTACCCGGATACAATCGAGATCCGCCCGCGCTGGCCGAGCGACGGCGAAACGATTCTTCTTCCCCGCTGAATCAGTCAAGTTTTCTTGGTTTTTGCCAAAGAATGAAAAAGCCCGAATCGAGTGATTCGGGCTTTATTGTCAGCTTTTCAACACCTCTTCGTGGGGCGAAGCGTGCGGCTCGTCGAGCGAGTTCCCGAGGTCGAAAACCAGCTCGTCGTTCTGGGCGCGGATGGTGATCGATGCTCCGTCCGAAAAGACGCCGCGCAGCAGCTGCTCGGCCAAAGGATCTTCGACGTACCGCTGAATCGTTCGCTTGAGCGGACGCGCGCCGTACACCGGATCAAAGCCGCGTTCGGCGATGAACTCTTTGGCGCCTTTGGTCAGCTTGATCTTGATGTTGCGGTTTGCCACCCGCTGCAGCATTTCCTGCACGGTGATATCGATAATGCGCACCATATCCTGACGGCTTAGCGGTCGGAACACCACCAGTTCATCAACGCGGTTGATGAACTCGGGATTAAAAGTATGCTTGACCTCTTCGATAATCCGATCGCGCATTTTTTCGTAATTCGATTCCTCATCGTCCTTAGCAAAGCCCATGCCGCCGCCTTTGCTCACCTGACGGGCGCCGAGGTTCGAGGTCATAATAAGAACCGTGTTCTTGAAATCGATCTTGCGGCCGAGGCTGTCGGTGATGTGACCTTCGTCCAAAATCTGTAATAGGATGTTGAACACATCCGGATGCGCCTTTTCGATTTCGTCGAACAAAACCACCGAATAGGGATGGCGGCGCACCCGTTCCGTCAGCTGACCGCCTTCCTCGTAACCGATGTACCCGGGAGGCGCTCCTGTGAGCCGCGACACCGAAAACTTTTCCATATACTCGGACATGTCGATGCGAATCAGCGCATTGTCGTCGTTGAACAGGTAGCGCGCCAGCTCCTTAGCCAGGTAGGTCTTGCCGACGCCGGTCGGGCCGAGGAAAATAAACGAACCGATCGGCCGATTGGGATCCTTCAACCCGGCCCGCGTTCTGCGAATCGCCCGGCATAGTAAGTCGATCACATTGTCCTGGCCGACGACGCGCTTTTTCAGCTCTTCCGCCATGTTGAGCAGTTTGTCGGATTCGCTCTGCGCCACCCGCGTCACCGGTATTTTGGTCATCATCGACACAACCTCGGCGACATCGTCGGCGGTGGCCACGGCCCAGTGCTCCTCCTGCTCGGCGTTCCAGCGCAGTTTCGCACGTTCAAGCTCCTGTACGAGCTGCTTCTCCAAATCGCGCAGCTTGGCGGCTTTTTCAAAGTTCTGCTTGCGCACCACCGCTTCCTTTTCCGCCCGGACCTTTTTAATCTCTTCTTCTATGGCGGCAATCTCTTTCGGTACAACGATGTTGGCTAAATGGACGCGGGCGCCGGTTTCATCCATTACGTCGATCGCCTTGTCGGGCTGAAATCGGTCAGTAATGTAGCGGTCGGAAAGATTGACGATTTCGCGGATGGCGTCTTCAGTAAAGCGCACGCGGTGGTGAGCCTCGTAGCGACTTTGCAGCCCCTTGATGATGGCATAAGTCTCTTCCAAAGAAGGCGGATCGACCATCACCTTTTGGAAGCGCCGCTCGAGGGCGCCGTCCTTTTCGATGTATTGCCGGTATTCGTCCAGCGTCGTGGCGCCGATGCACTGCAGTTCGCCGCGCGCCAGGGCCGGTTTGAACATATTGGAGGCGTCGAGAGAACCCGAAGCACCGCCGGCACCGACAATGGTGTGCAGCTCATCGATGAACAAAATGACGTCGCGCTGCTTGACCAGTTCGTTCATGATCGCCTTCATCCGCTCCTCGAACTGGCCGCGGTATTTGGTGCCCGCTACGATGGCGCCGAGGTCAAGCGTGACGACGCGCTTGTTGAACAGAACACGCGGCACCTTTTTCTCGACGATGCGCAGCGCCAACCCTTCGGCAATGGCGGTTTTCCCGACGCCCGGCTCACCGATGAGGACCGGATTGTTCTTTTTTCGCCGGCTGAGGATTTGCGCCACACGCTGGATTTCCGCATCGCGGCCGATGATCGGATCGAGCTTGCCCTCGCGCGCCATCGCCGTCAGGTCGCGGCCGAAATGGTCCAACGCGGGCGTCGGCGATTTGCCGCCGCTGCTTTCGGAACTTGTTCCGGTTGATTGCGAAGAAGAATTTTCGAGATTCTTGGTCAATTCGGCGGCAACCGCCTCATAGGTCACGCCGAAACTGGTGAGAATCTGCGACGCCAACCCTTCGCGCTCCTTGACCAAGGCCAAAAGCAGGTGTTCAGTGCCGATGATATCCGACTTGTAGCGCTCGGCTTCCATGTAGGCGCTTTTTAAAATCTTTTCTGCGCGCTTGGTAAAAGGAATGTTGCCGAGCGTCATGGTCTCGCCGGAGACTCGGCCGGCATCCTCTACCGCCTGCTTGATCTCATCCAGATCGCATCCCAGCGCCAACAATATCTCAATCGCCATCCCCTCCCCTTCGCGAATGAGACCCAGCAACAGGTGCTCGGTGCCGATATAATCGTGACCCAGCCGCAGTGCTTCATCCCGTGCGAACTGAATCACCATTTGCACTCTGCTGGAAAAATTATTCTTCATGTATACTCCTAAAAACGCTTCTTCCTCTCTAACACATGAAAAGCGCGCAAGTTTCCCTTTTCTTTTCCGGTACTACTTGGCGGTGACACTCTGTTCAAAAAAAAGACACTCGCAAAGTTTCATTGACCGCTTATTTCTACTAAATAATATAGGGTTAGAAAACAGCGATCGCAAGGTCTTCTTTTAATTTTCAATTTTCGTGCCGGCAGAAACGATGATGCGGCGGATTTTTCCGTCATAAAGTTCAATGATGCGGTCGGCTCGTTCGGCCAGTTCGCGATTGTGCGTGACGAGGATCAGCGTTTGCCGCAGGCCGCGACTAAGCCGCCACAAAAGGGCGTGCAGCGCTTCGGCCGCCTCTGCATCAAGATTGCCGGAAGGCTCGTCCGCCAGCAGCAGTCGCGGCCGGTTGATGAGCGCCCGCGCCACCGCCGCACGCTGCTGTTCCCCGCCCGACAGCTCGTTGGGCCGATGATGCGCCCGCTCCTCCAAGCCGACGGCGCGCAGCAATTTCATCGCCTCCTCCGTCAGCTCTTCCTTCGGCCTTCCTGCAATCATCCCGGGCATCATCACGTTCTCGAGCGCGGAAAACTCGGGCAAAAGGTGATGCGCCTGAAAAACAAAGCCGCTGGTGAGATTGCGCATTTTGGCCAGCTTTTGATCGTCGAACTGATAGACGTCGTGACCGTCGATTTCGACGGTTCCGGCTGTGGGGCGATCGAGCATGCCGATCACATGCAGCAGCGTGCTTTTGCCCACCCCCGAGGGGCCGACCACGGCGATGATCTCGCCCTCGCTCACCTCGAAACTGATCCCCTTAAGCACGCGCAAATCTCCGTTCGGCATAGGGTAACTTTTTTGCAGATCCGTAACCCGCAAAATGACCGGCGCCGACTTTGCATTTAAAGAAAACGCTGCAGGATTATTCATAACGAATCGCCTTTACCGGATCCAATTTGGCCGCCCTTGCCGCCGGATAAACCGCCGCCGCATAGGTTATGAGAATAGCCGCCGCCGAAATCATGACGAAATCGGTCCATTTCATCAAAATCGGCAGCCAGTCGATGATATAGATGTCGTTGGGCAGAGAAAAAAAGCGGTACCGATATTGCGCCCAGCATAGGGCGTAGCCGATGATGCAGCCGAGCACGGTTCCCACGATGCCGACCAACAGCCCTTCAAAAGTAAAAATCCGGCGAATGCCTGCATTGGTGGCGCCCATCGCTTTGAGCACGCCGATCTCGCGCGTCTTTTCCATGGTTACCATGATCATCGTCGAAATGATGTTGAAAGCCGCCACCATGATGATCAAACTGAGAATGATAAAAGCCGCCCATTTTTCAATCTTCATCCAGGCAAACAGATTCTGATTGAGATCGAACCAGGTAAGGACGCGATAGGGGTAGCCCAGTTTTTCGTTGAGCAAAGCCTCCACTACCGAGGCGTTTTCATAATGGTCGAGCCGAATGCCGATGCCCGACACCTTGTTGCCCATGCGAAAAAGCTTTTGCGCCGATTCATTGGAAATGTAGGCCATGTTGTCGTCAAACTCGAACAGGCCGGTCTCGAAATAGCCGGTGACCACAAACTGCATCATCTGCGGCATCTGATTGACGCGCGTCACGTCCTCAAAGCTGGCGAGAATCACCTTGTCGCCGACACTGACCATGAGCCGGTCGGCCAGATTGAAGCCCAGCACAATGCCCGGCAGCGGGCGGCCTTCGTCAGTCTCCACCATGCCGACATCCAGAGCGCCGTATTTGACGCTCTTTTTGACCTCCGTCACGTTCTCGATGGTCTGCGGGTCGATGCCGCGAATGATCAGTCCTGTGGTCTCGGTTTTCGAGCGGATCAGACCCTTTTTGTGGATGTAGGGCGTCATGGCGACAATGTGCGGCGTTCCCTTGATTCGCGCCATGATCGCCGCAGCGTCCTCGATGCCGCGATCGTTAAACGTCCGCACCTTAACGTGCGCATCCACGCCGATAAAGCGGGAACGCACTTCCGATTCAAACCCGTTCATGACCGAGAGAACGATGATCAGCGCGGCGACGCCGATCATCACACCGAGAATAGAGATGTAAGAAATCAGCGAAATAAACCCTGTCTTGCGCTTGGAGCGCAAATAACGGAGGGCAATAAAAAGCTCGTATGACATGAGTTGTTTCTCGATCTATTTTTCGGGTCGCATGGTCGGGAAAAAGATGACGTCGCGGATCGAGGGTTGGTCGGTCAGCAGCATGACCAAGCGATCGATGCCCATGCCCAGACCGGCGGTCGGCGGCATGCCGTACTCCAGGGCGCGAATAAAATCTTCGTCCATGACCTGGGCTTCCTCGTCGCCGGCCTCGCGCAGCTTCATCTGTGCTTCGAACCGGCTGCGCTGATCTATGGGGTCGTTCAGCTCGCTGAACGAGTTTCCGATTTCGCGCCCGGCCACGTAGGGCTCGAAACGCTCCACCAGCCGCTCGTCGTTTCGATGTCGCTTGGCCAACGGCGAAAGCTCGACCGGATAGTCGCAGATAAAGACCGGCTGAATGAGATGCGGCTCGACCTTTTCACTGAAAATCTCGTCGATGATCTTGCCCTCTCCCCAAAACTCTTCGATCTCGACGTGCATCTCCTTGGCCGCGGCGGCCAACTGTTCGCGCGAAAGACCGTAGAGCTGCCTGCCGGTGTATTTTTCGATCGCCTCAAAGAGCGGCAGGCGCGGCCAAGGTCCGGCCAAGTCGATTTCATGCCCCTGATAGGTGATTTTGGTTGTCCCCAACACTTTGACCGCAATATCGTTCACCATATCTTCGACCAGGTCCATCATGAAATGATAGTCCTGATAGGCGACATAGAGCTCCATCATGGTGAACTCGGGGTTGTGGGTGCGGTCGATTCCTTCGTTGCGGAAATCCTTGCTGATTTCATACACGCCGTCGTAGCCGCCGACGATCAACCGCTTAAGATAAAGCTCATCGGCGATGCGCATGTAAAGATCGATGTCCAGGGCGTTGTGATGGGTAATGAACGGTCTGGCGGTTGCGCCGCCGTAGATCGGCTGCAGCACCGGCGTTTCGACCTCGAGATAGCCGCGGGCGTCCAAATAAGCGCGCATGGCGGAGATGATCTTGGAGCGCTTGATGAACACTTCCATGACGTGGCGATTGACGATCAGATCGACATACCGCTGACGGTAACGCGCCTCGGTGTCGGCAAAAGCGTCATAGACCACCTTGACGCCGTTTTCTTCCTTTTCTTTGACCACGGGCAAGGGGCGGAGGTTCTTGGTCAGCAATTCAAGCTTTTTGACGACAACAGTAATTTCGCCGGTCGAGGTCTTCATGACTTCTCCTTCGACGCCGATGATGTCGCCGATGTCCATCAGCTTGAAAAGCGCGTAGCCGGTCTCGCCGACCTGGTCGGTGCGCACATAGATCTGCAGGCGCTCGCCGCCGTCCAACAAATGCGCAAACGACGCTTTACCCATGCGCCGGATGGCGATCAACCGCCCGGCAACTGCAACACTTCGGCCCTCCAATTCCGAAAAATTCTGCAAAATTTCCGCCGCCCGATGCGTCCGCGCAAAACTATAGGCAAACGGATTGACCCCCATTTGACGAATCTGCGCCAGCTTTTCGCGCCGATTGCGCATGACTTCGTTAAGCTCGGCTGTATATTCCTCATGATTCATGCCGTCGATCTCCTGTTCTGTTAAAGGGCGGCAGCTCATTCATGCTGCATCTGGATCAAATAGGCGTGGATAAACTCGTCCAGTTCGCCGTCCATCACCGCCTGAATATCGCTCGTCTCATAGCCGGTACGATGATCCTTGACGAGGTTGTAGGGGTGAAAGACATAAGAGCGGATCTGATTCCCCCACGCGATGTCCTTTTTGGTATTTTCCAGCTGCGCCTTTTTGGCCGCTTCCTCTTCCAATTTGAGCTGATAGAGCTTGGAAAGCAGCATTTTCATGGCCGCTTCTTTGTTGCGATGCTGCGACCGCTCGTTCTGACACTGAACGACAATGCCGGTGGGAATGTGCGTGATGCGGATGGCCGAGCTGGTCTTGTTGACATGCTGCCCTCCGGCGCCGCTGGCGCGAAAGGTGTCAATGCGCAGATCCTTTTCGTCGACGTCGACTTCGATCGCATTTTCCACTTCGGGATAGACAAAGACCGAAGCGAAAGAGGTGTGTCGGCGACTGTTGGCATCGAACGGCGAGATACGCACCAACCGGTGGACGCCCGCCTCGGCCTTCAGGTAGCCGTAGGCATAAGGACCGGTCACTTCGATGGACACGCTCTTGATGCCGGCCTCTTCGCCGGCCTGAAAATCGAGAATCTCTTCTTTAAAGCCGCGGCGCTCGATCCAACGCTGATACATGCGCATCAACATCTGCGCCCAATCCTGCGACTCAGTGCCGCCCGCCCCCGGATGAATGGTCAAAATGGCGTTCTTGGCATCCTCCGGCTTGCCGAGCATTTTACGGAATTCGAGTGCCGAGAGCTCCTTTTCCCACCGCGCCACTTCCTGTCGGATCTCTTCGCCGACCGCCTCGTCTTTCTCTTCATCAGCCAGAAGCAAAAGATCGCGGCATTCTTTCAAGCCGGAATCGATCTTTTTCCAGGCATCTACCCACTCGCGGCGTTCAGCGATTTCGCGCATCACCTTTTGTGCGCTCTCGTTATCGTTCCAAAAATCGGGTTGATGCGTACGTTTCTCCAGCTCGGCAATTTCGCTTTCCTTTTTATCGAGCTCAAAGATGCCTCCGCAGCGTTTCCTGACGCTCGGACAGCTCTTCAAGAGTTGTTTTAATATCCTCGAACATATTTCTCCTTTTGAAATTAAGAACAATAAATATAGTTAAACATCAAGAAAGAATCAAGTCGTTAAAAACCATGTAAAAACAAAGATTAGACCTCCCTCGACCGATTGGGGTCTCTGCAAGAACACATTTGAAAACAAGGATTATTTTGCTAAATTTTATTTGCTAAAGTGGATAATTGATCCTTTACAGGAATTCCATGAACCGCAAAAATTCTTTGTTGAAAAACGACAAGATGAAAAAAGTATCGCTATCTTCGATTCAGCCGAAACAAATCTACAAATATTCGCTCTATGCGTTCATTGCGATTCTGTTGTTCGGAGCCGCCTTGATCGCATTCTTTTCGCAGGATCTGCCGTCGTTCTCCCAATTGGAAAACTATTCTCCCGAATTGGCGACCAAGGTCTATTCTGCCGACGGCAAATTAATCGATGAATTCTTTGCCCAACGACGCTTTTACACGCCGCTTAAAGATATTCCTCCCGATTTGATCCATGCCGTACTGGCAATTGAGGATCATATTTTTTATCAGCATTGGGGCATGTCTCCCGTACGCTTTGTCTATGTTACGGCGCGATTTCTTTTTACCGGCAACCGTTCCCAGGGCGCCAGTACATTGACGCAGCAACTGGCCAGACGCCTCTATTTGACACCGGAAAAGTCGGTCTCGCGTAAAATCAAAGAAATCATCACTGCGGTTCTCCTCGAGCGTACCTACACCAAGGACGAGATCCTCGAGATGTATATGAACCAGATGCAGTTCGGCTATTCGACGTACGGCGTCGAGTCGGCGGCGCGCTACTTTTTTAACAAGTCGGTCAAAGATTTAACGCTTCCCGAATGCGCCATGCTGGCCGGTGTGGTCCAGCTGCCGGGCGTCTACAATCCCTATCGTAATTATGAGCGCACCAAGGAGCGACGCAATCTGGTGCTCAAGCGCATGCTCGAGGAAAAGTTTATTACGCCGGAGCAGTTCAAGCAGGCAATCGCTCAAGAAATCGTCCTTAAGGAACGCAATCTTGAGCCGCCGATCGACGACGCTTCCTATTTTACCGAGCATGTCCGCAGAATTCTTTATGAAAAATACGGCTATGATATTTACGAATCCGGTTTGCGCATCTATACGACCTTGGATACGCGGGCGCAGGCGGCGGCCAACCGCGCCGTACGGACGTATCTGCCGAATTATCAGCGTCGAGTGACGCGCGCCTATCGTAATCCTTCCCGCTTCAAGACCATTTGTCCTCCCAGCCTGCTGAAGGAAAAGAGTCTGGCGGAGATCATGAAAGACCAGGCCCTGGTCGACTCGTTGATTAATGAACACTGCCGCGTTCAGGTCGCATTCGTCGCCATCGATCCGCGCAACGGTCACATTCTGGCCATGGTGGGCGGACGCAACTTTGAAGAGAGCGAATTCAACCGCGTGACCCAAGCGCTGCGTCAGCCGGGTTCAAGCTTTAAGCCGATCCTTTACACGGCCGCCGTCGACAACGGCCTCATGCCTTATTACACCAAGCTGAATCAGCCGGTAACGGTGGAAAATGTGGACGGAGCCGGCGGACGCTGGACTCCGGTCAATTTCGACGGCAGCGTCGGCGGACCGACCACTTTGCGCGAAGCGCTGCGCCGATCGCTAAACCTCGTTTCCGTGCGCCTGATTCGCGAAGACATTCCGCCCAAAACAGTCATCCAGTACGCCCGTAATCTGGGCATCACCGCCCCTCTGGAACCTTACGATGCCCTGGCGCTGGGCGCCAACGGCATCAAACCGATCGAAATGGTGTCTGCATACAGTGTCTTTGCCAATAAGGGAGTTTGGGTCGAGCCGATCGCCATTCTGCGCATCGAAGACCGCTACGGAAACGTCATCGAATCCTTTGAGCCGAAAAGAAAAGGGGTTTTGCGGGAGGAAACCGCATACATCATGGCCAGCATGATGCAGACGGTTGCAACAAAGGGCACTGGAGCCATGTCGCGCTCGGTTTACAAATTTTACCACCCGGCCGGCGGCAAAACCGGCACCACCAACCGCTACACCGATGCCTGGTACATTACGTTTACGCCGCTGCTCGCTGCCGGTACGTGGGTAGGTCTCGATGATCCGGCCATGTCGCTCGGCGATCGGCAGACCGGAGCCGTTGTTGCCTTACCGATCACTGCTTCGTTCATGCGCATGGCAGTGGACACGCTGAACATTCCGCCGGTGCCGTTCGAGCGGCCCCCCGGCGTGGTGGACGTCACCATCTGCCTGGACTCGCAAAAGCTGGCGACCGAACATTGTCCCAACGTCGTTACCGATTTGTGCGATGTGCGTTACCTTCCCGGCGTCTGCACGCTCCACGGCGAGGGTAAAGCAAAACAGACCCCCTCGCAACGACGACGAATAGGCTTTTAGCTTTTCCTGATTCCACGTTGGCGCTTTAAAGATTCTATTCATGCAGCGCATCTTCGTTTACATTTGGAATTGAGGCGGATTATTCTTATTTTTATTATCAGCATGATAAATTTGACGTTATGAGGATATACCCATGAAAGATGCACACGACATGAAGCTTAAGGTCGGCTTGGCCGAGATGCTCAAAGGCGGCGTCATCATGGATGTGACGACGCCGGAACAGGCCAAGATTGCCGAGGCGGCCGGCGCCGTCGCCGTGATGGCCTTGGAACGCATACCGGCCGATATTCGCGCGCACGGCGGCGTGGCGCGCATGTCCGATCCGGCGGTGATCAAAGCAATTCAAAAGGCGGTGTCGATTCCCGTCATGGCCAAATGCCGCATCGGCCATTTTGCCGAAGCGCAGGTCCTCGAAGCGCTCGGCGTCGATTTCATCGATGAAAGCGAGGTATTGACCCCGGCCGATGAAGAATATCATGTCGACAAGTGGAAATTTAAAGTGCCGTTCGTCTGCGGCTGCCGCAACCTGGGCGAGGCGCTGCGTCGTATTGCCGAGGGCGCGGCCATGATCCGCACCAAAGGCGAAGCCGGTACCGGCAATATTGTCGAAGCGGTGCGTCACATGCGCGCCGTGCAGAGCGGTATCCGCCGCATTCAAACGTTGGGCGATGAGGAGCTCGTAACCGAAGCCAAGAACCTTGGCGCGCCGGTCGAGCTGGTTCGACAGGTTAAGGAGCTCGGCCGTCTGCCGGTGCCCAACTTTTCCGCCGGCGGCGTAGCCACTCCGGCTGACGCTTCGCTGATGCGCCAATTGGGTGCGGAAAGCGTCTTTGTCGGCAGCGGCATCTTCAAGTCGTCCAATCCCGAAAAAATGGCGCAGGCCATCGTCACGGCCACCACGCACTATATGGATTTCGATCTCATCGCCCGCGTTTCCGAAGGGCTCGGCGAACCGATGCGCGGCATCGAAATCGACAAAATACCCGAAGCCGAACGCATGGCGGATCGCGGATGGTAAAAGAGGACATTACTGTCGGTGTATTGGCGCTGCAGGGGGATTACGAGAAACATCTGCAAATGCTCCAACGCCTCGGCTGCGGCGCACGGCTGGTTTATACAGCGGCGGATTTGGAGGCGTGCGACGGCCTGATCGTCCCAGGCGGTGAATCGACGACGCTCATTCTGCTGATGAAAAAGCACGGCCTTTGGGACCCGATTCGCGACTTTGCCCGCCGACGCCCTTATTTCGGCACGTGTGCAGGATGCATCGTGGCGGCGCGCCGCGTGCTCGGTCGCGAGCAGGAATCCCTCGATCTGATCGACATAGCCGTGGAACGCAACGCCTACGGTCGACAGGTCGATTCCTTCATCGACGAGGTGCAAATTGTCTTAAACGGGCAATATGGGGTCTGTGAGGGCGTCTTTATCCGCGCCCCCAAGATTCGCGCTTTAGGAGAAGGAGTGCAAACGCTCGGCAAACACGGCCGGGACGTCGTGTTGGCGCAGCAAAAGCATGTTCTGGTCTCGACGTTTCACCCGGAGCTGACG
>JAPDPN010000017.1:0-7584 GCA_034506455.1 Candidatus Zhuqueibacterota bacterium
CGAAAATCATGAAGAAAAGCAGACGACGCCTTCGTCGAGAAAAACGTACCGTCCTTGCCATGATTTCGATCTATTGCCGCGCCCATCATGGCGGCAAGTCCTTATGCGACGATTGCCGAGAACTTGCCGACTATACAGAGCGCCGCATCGACGCCTGCCCCTACCGTTCCGACAAGCCCACCTGCGTCAACTGCCCGACGCATTGCTACAAGCCGGCTATGCGCGAGCGCATTCGCGCGGTTATGCGCTACGCCGGTCCGCGCATGCTTTTTCGGCACCCCTGGCTTACTTTGCTCCACATGCTGGACCGCCGAAAAAGTCCACGGTTTTGAAAAAGAAGCCTAAATCGCACCATTAAGCTGCTTTTTCTTGACCCGCATCAATACACATGGTTTTCTTTATCCGTATCTTTTTGTGTCTAAAAAAGAAGGGAAAAAACCATGAGCGAATTGATCAATAATACCGAAAAACGCAAGCAGCTGCTCAAACATATGATTCTCAAGCTGCACGAGGGTGAGTCCGCCGAAGCGGTGCGGGAACAGTTGCAGGAAATGCTCGGGCAGGTCCCCTACGGCGAAGTCGTCGAAGTGGAGCAGGAACTGATTTCCGAGGGACTGCCGGTCGAAGAGGTGCTGAGACTGTGCGATGTACATTCGCAAGCCCTGAAAGGCGTGGTAACCGAGACCAAGATGAGCACTGTTCCCCCCGGTCATCCGGTGCATACGTTTATTCAGGAAAACCGCGCGCTGCAGCTGGAGATCGCACAGTTGGAGTCGCTTTTCCGCAAATCTAAGGAACTGAACGCAGCAGAACTGCTCAACAGCTTTAAAGTGCATTTCAACCGTCTCAGCGACGTCGAAAAGCACTATCGCCGTAAAGAAAACCTGGTTTTCCCTTATCTCGAAAGACTCGGCATTACCGGTCCTCCGGTGGTGATGTGGGGCAAGCACGACGAGGTGCGCGATCTGCTCAAGGCGGTGCATGAAGCACTGAATGCGCCGGGTGAAATCACTCTCTCAGATATCGTATCGATGATCGAATTCATCCTCAAACCCGCGACGGCGGCAATCGAAGAAATGATTTACAAAGAGGAACAGATACTTTTCCCCATGTGCTTGGAGCGCTTTACGGATGGCGACTGGCAGCAGATTGACCGCGAATCGCTCGAGATTGGTTTTTGCCTATATGATCCGCAGGTCAAATGGCATCCCGAAGGCGGTGTCGAGCCGGTTGAAGAGAGGCCGATCGGCGACCGTATTCAATTGCCCAGCGGGAGCATGACCGTGGAAGAGCTGACCGTTATGTTGAACACCCTTCCTGTGGACATCACATTTGTCGACCGCAACGACAAGGTCAAATATTTTTCTCAGGGCAAGCACCGCATCTTTGACCGCAATCGCTCGATCCTCAACCGCGACGTGCGCATGTGCCACCCGCCATCCAGCGTGCACGTAGTGGAACAGATTCTCAATGATTTCAAAAGCGGCAAAGAGAGCCGTGCACCGTTTTGGATTCAAATGGGTGGTCGGTTCATCCACATCGAATACTTTGCCTTACGCAACGAACAGGGCGAATATTTGGGTACGCTGGAAGTTTCACAAGATCTTACGGCTTTGCGGGCTCTACAGGGCGAGCAAAGGCTGCTCTCATATGCAAAAGATGAGGCGTAATCATGCGTATTATTGAAATAACCCCCAAAACAAAAATCTCTGAGCTGCTCGAGGCTTACCCTGAGCTGGAAAGCCTGCTCGTCTCACTAGCGCCGGCATTCGAAAAGCTAAGAAATCCGTTTCTGCGCAGGACGATTGCACGGGTGACTTCTCTGGCACAGGCGGCCCAGGTCGGCAACGTTCCGATTGCCGACCTGGTCAATCGCCTTCGCGAGCAGACCGGTCAACCGCCCCTTAGACTGGAAAGTCTCTCGGATCAAGCTGCCGAACCGCCGTTATGGTTCAAAACCGGAACGATCGTGAAAACCATCGATGCGCGTCCTATGCTGGAACGGGGCGAGCATCCTATCGGCCTTGTTCTCCAGGAGGTGGAAAAGCTTCAGACGAGTGAGATCCTCGAGCTGATCACCGGCTTTGTGCCTGCGCCGCTGATCGAAAAAGTCGAGGCCAAAGGCTTTCAGAGCTGGACACTGCAGCGCGGCGGAGAGTTTAAGAATTATTTTTGCAGAAAAAGTTGATTGACCGTTTGTAGGGCAAGCTGATAACTTGCCCTACGATTATTTCACCAGCGTCATGCTGCGGACGATGTCGCCGCCAACGAAGAGCAGACGGTAAAACTAGATTCCGCTTGTCAAAGTTTCGGCATCAAAAGCAAAACGATGGTTCCCTGCCGGCAGGGCGCCGTCAATGAGCGTGGTTAATTGTTGCCCAAAGACATCGTAGACGCTCAACTGTATGCGGCCTGAATGCGACCGAAATAGTTGTTTGGACGTTGAACGGATTTGGATAATTTCGCAGCAATGCGAACCGCACCGGCTGATCCTCAACCATCCCCACTGACGCGGCTGTTGTTTCCTCCGGGCCTAAACCGGTCGGCGGCGTCTTGTCGTCCAATTTCAAAACGATCTTATCCACGCAAAACTCTTTACTGCGCGAAACAATCTTGAACTCGTGCACGCCCGCCTTTTCCACCAGCGCATATACCGGATGCTCCTTGATGACCTCGGGCGTGTGTCCACCCGGTCCTTTGGGCAGCGCCGACCACTGAAACGTCGCCGTGTGACAGCGCATGCCGTCCGGTCGCGTCTTGTCGTCGATGCCGTAGAGCCTTTTGCCGTCGAGATAGACATAGCAGTCGTTTTTCGAGGTATCGCCGAACGGCGCCAGACAGAGCAGCGACACCCAGTATTTGCCGGGCTGATCGATGCGGACGGAATAGGTCATATAACCTTTGCCCTGCGCCGAGGTATCCTGCAGCGCCTGCTTGCTTTTGCCGTCGATCAGCTTCCAGCCGATGATGCGGTCGGCGTTTTCTGCTTCCATGGCGACGATGCCGTTAACTTCAACAAAGCGATAGACCGGCGTTTGGGTTTTGGCACCGTTGATCGCCGTCGTCAGTAAAATGATGAGAATGGTGTGGACAAGTTCATGTCTGCTTTTCATAAAAGTGCCATTTATTGTAATTTGGAATTCGTTGCCTTTGAATATAAAAATTGTATTAAAAGATTCCAAAAACCTCAATATACTGCGTCTGCCGGCGTAACCGACCTGTTCGCAATCAACTTCAAAATGATAGGTTCGTTGGTTTCAGAGTTTTTCTACCCATGCGCAAGCGAACCTGTTTGTTGAGAAAAATAAATTTGGTATATTAGGACGCTAAATTCACAACAAACCGGTATGATTTACCCGACTGCCATGCGCATTTGGGCGATCATTTCAAGCAAATGAACTGGAGAAGTGCAATGGAAAAAACCGAATTCGACAGCAGCAAACCCTCACGCCGCAGCTTTCTCAAAGGCGCCGCCGTCGGTGCCGCGGCATTCACCATCGTGCCCAGCACGGTGTTCGGCCAGAAAAAGGGCAAAGGTAAAAAAGCACCCAGCGACAGGTTGAACATTGCCGCCGTCGGCGTAGGCGGCATGGGTCAAAACAATGTGCGCGCCTGCGAAACCGAGAACATCGTCGCGTTGTGCGATGTAGACGAAGTTTATGCCGGCGAAGTCTTTAAAAAGTATCCGCAGGCCAAGATCTATCGCGATTACCGCGTCATGCTGGAAAAGCAAAAAGACATCGACGCGGTGATCGTCGCCACACCGGATCACACGCATGCCGTCATCGCCATGGCCGCCATGCAGCTCGGCAAGCACGTGTACGTACAGAAACCGTTGACCCATTCGGTTTACGAAGCCCGCAAGCTGACCGAAGCCGCGCGTTATTACAAGGTGGTGACGCAGATGGGCAATCAGGGGCACTCCGGCGACGGCGTGCGCCAGATTTGCGAGTGGATCTGGGACGGCGCCATCGGCGATGTCTACGAAGTGCATGCCTGGACCAACCGTCCGGTTTGGCCGCAGGGCATCGAGGTCGATCGGCCCAGCGAGGTGTACGAGGTGCCGCCGACGTTGGACTGGGACCTGTGGGTCGGTCCGGCGCCGATGCGGCCTTACCATCCGACTTATTTAGCCGGCAAATGGCGCGGCTGGTGGGATTTCGGCACCGGCTCACTCGGCGACATGGGCTGCCACATTCTCGATCCGGTGGTGGCGGCGCTCAAGCTGAAGTATCCCGTCAGCGTCGAGGGAAACATCTCCACCTATTTCGAAAAATTCTTCGAGCCGGTCACGCCCAAGAATGAAATGTATCCGCGTTCCAGCATCATCCGCTTCAAATATCCGGCGCGCGACGGCATGCCGGAAGTCAACGTCACCTGGTACGACGGCGGCATGATGCCTCCGCGCCCCGAGGAGCTGGAGCAGGGCCGCAAAATGGGCGACGACGACGGCGGCGTCATCTTTGTCGGCACCAAGGGCAAGCTGATGTGCGGCTGCTATGCCAAAGGCCCGCGTCTGATTCCCGAAACCGCCATGCAGGCCTATAAACGTCCCGATCCCTATCTGCCGCGTATTCCCGGCGGCGAGAACGGTCATGAGCAGGATTGGATCCGCGCCTGCAAAGGCGGCGAACCGGCCTGCTCCAACTTTGATTATGCCGGTCCGCTGACCGAAATGGTGCTGATGGGCAACCTGGCGGTGCGCTTCCCCTACGAGCGGCTGCTGTGGGACGGCGAGAACATGCAGGTCCTGAATAACGACGAGGCCAACGCCTACGTCAAGCGCGAATACCGCGAAGGGTGGACGCTGTAGTTTTTCTTGCAGTTTATTTCAAGCCGCATCATTAAACCTGCAATGATGCGGCTTTTATGTTTTCAGATTTCGAATTTTATCCCCTGCGCCAGCGGCAGCTTGGTTCCCCAGTTGATGGTGTTGGTCTGTCGACGCATATAGGCTTTCCAGGCGTCGGAACCGGACTCGCGGCCGCCGCCGGTCTCCTTTTCGCCGCCGAACGCACCGCCGATCTCGGCTCCCGAGGTGCCGATGTTCACATTGGCAATGCCGCAGTCCGACCCGGCGTGCGACAAAAAGTACTCGGTCTCACGCAAGTCGTTGCTGAAAATCGCCGACGACAGCCCCTGCGGCACGGCGTTCTGCAGCGCCACGGCGTTCTCCACGCCGCCGCTGTACCGAATCAAGTAGAGAATCGGCGCAAACGTCTCCTCCTGCACAATCTCCCAGTGATTCTCCGCCTCGACGATCGTCGGCTCGACGTAGCAGCCTGACTCATAACCCGGTCCGCTCAGCACTCTGCCGCCGAAAATTGCACGGCCGCCCGCTTCCTGAACGCGCTGCAGTGCGGCGCGAAAAATCTCCACCGCAGCCGTATCGATCAGCGGTCCCATGTGATTTCGTTCATCGAGCGGGTTGCCTACGCGCACGCTCGCATAGGCTTTCAGCAGCGCTTCTTTAAAATCATCATAGATCGATTCATGCACGATGACCCGCCGCGTGGTAGTGCAGCGCTGCCCGGCGGTGCCGACGGCGCCGAAAACGATCGCCGGCAACGCCAATTTCAAATCCGCGCTCGGCGTGATGATCACGGCATTGTTGCCGCCCAGCTCGAGAATGGTTCTGCCCAGGCGTTTGGCTACGACTTCGGCGGCATGCCGCCCCACTTCGGTCGAGCCGGTGAGCGAAATCAGCGGCACGCGGCGATCCTGAAGCAGCCGCTCGCCGATCGTCGCGCCGCGGCCGATCACCAGATTAAAGACCCCCTCCGGAAGGCCGTTTTCCTGCATGACCTGAGCGACGATCTTCTGCACGGCAATCGCCGACAACGGCGTCTTTGAGGACGGTTTCCACACCACCACGTCGCCGCAGACCGCGGCGATCATGGCGTTCCACGCCCACACGGCGACCGGAAAGTTGAACGCCGTCACCACGCCGACGACGCCGAGCGGATGATACTGCTCGTACATGCGGTGCTGCGGCCGCTCCGAGTGCATGGTCAGGCCGTAGAGCTGCCGCGACAGACCGACGGCAAAGTCGCAGATGTCGATCATCTCCTGCACCTCGCCCCAGCCTTCCTGCAGCGACTTGCCCATTTCCACCGTCACCAGGCGGCCGAGCGGCTCCTTGAAGCGGCGCAGTCGTTCGCCGATCTGCCGTACGATTTCACCGCGCTTGGGTGCAGGGATCAGGCGCCACTCTAAAAATGCGGCCGATGCACGCTGCAGCACCCGCTCATAATCGTCCTCCGAAGCCTGACGAACCTGCGCCAAAGTTGCCCCGTCGATCGGCGAGCGCACGGTCAAGAGCGCATCGCCGCCGCTCCAATCGTTCCCCGTCGAAGCGCCCCAATTGACGTTCTCGATTTTCAACTCCTGCAACAGATTCACGGCAGCTCCTCCTTTTCAATGCCGTTCGTGCGCAAAAAAACTATTTGCGTGATTTGATGAAATCATCGTAAAGCTTGCGGGCAATCTCGTCCGAAGCGATCTGCGCCAAATTTTTGAGTCCGACGGCCATTTGGTCGACCGTCAGATTGGCCAGCGCCGCGGCGTCCAAAATCTTGTTGACTTCGCCCAATCCAAAGATGTAAGAGGAAAGCGGTTCCCGCGACCGCACGCGCTTTTTCCAGATTCGCTTTGCCGCTTTTTGATCGATCAGTTCGACTTTGGTATCGATGACAAAATGCGCGCCGGTCCACCAGCTCTGCGCATCGATGCCGTATTCCTTGAGATCGATGTTCAAAACAAAATCGGCCGCATCCACCTCATTGATCGGCCGAGAATTGAGCAGCTCGGCCGCTTTGAACAGAATCTCTTCCTCCATCAACGCCGGGATGTCGACCAGCATCATGGCGCTGTCCAGACGGGCGCGCGCCTTCATCGCCTCGATCTCCTTGACCACTGTCGTGCCGACGCTGAGAATCGTTCCCAAAGGGTTATTTTTGTCGATGACAATGTCGCCGCCGGTGCTGATCTGCGGCCGCGGCGGCGTAAATGTACGCGCGGCAATGTCCGTGCGGCGAAGCTCGTAATTGCGCAGCTTGTTGGATGAACAACCGGCGATGATCCACAAACCTAAGAAAAGCAAAATAAAGGTTTTTCGCATGTCTCCTCCCTAACGCTAATAATTGTTTATTTTGTTCTGCAGCCACAACCACATCTCCTGGAACTCTTGCGCCTTGCTGAGGTCATTATGAACCTCATGAAAGTCTTTTTCATAGAACAGCAGTTTTTTATCGGACGATGAAAATTTTTCAAAGGCACAACGGACGGCATCAAAGGAAACGATGGGATCTTGGCCGCCAAAGATCACCAGAACCGGCAGGCGCAGCTGAGCGGCTGTCTGGAGGCACTGTCGGGCGACGGCCATCATGCCGGTAAAAAGAGCCGCGCTGATTTTCGGATGCACCAACGGATCGCTGCGATATGCCGCGACGACCTCAGGATCGTGCGACAGCCATTCGGCTGAGAGCTTGTTGTTTAGGGTAAGAGAGGGGAAAACGCGGGTTAAGAAATCAGCCGCCTTGACCTGCAGCTTGGGCGTTTTCATGCGCAATCCGAGGGCGGGCG
>JAPDPN010000017.1:7684-35896 GCA_034506455.1 Candidatus Zhuqueibacterota bacterium
GGCTTGCCGTCGATGGCGATGATGATGTCGCCCTTTTTGATTCCGGCGCGAGACGCCGGCCGATCGGGCGAGACGCCGTCGACGCGCAAACCGCGCTTTTCCTGACCGGTCATGTCCGGCATGATGCCCAAAGTGACCTTGAGCTGCCTGCGGGAAACGGTCGAACGCTGCGGCCCGGCAAGCTGAAAAGCGGGCGCTTTGGGTCGATTCGCGATCTCTTTTATAAAATCATAAAGAAAATCGCCAATGCGCTTTGTGCCGGCAAAGTTGATCTTTTCGACGTCGTCCGCTGGCGTATGATAGTCCTGATGCAGACCGGTAAAGGCCATCAGCACGGGAATGTTTTCCGCGTAAAAAGCGGCGTGATCGGAGGGCCCGAGTCCTTCGGGCGAAAAGGTGAGGGCGAGCTTGTGTTTCTCAGCATAGTTGCGGGCTGTGGAGTCTACGCCGATCGCCGTTCCGCTGCCGAGCAGGGTCAGCGTCGAATCGAGACGGCCGACCATATCCAGGTTCAGCATAAAGACGATCTTTTTCAAATCGACCAAAGGATTTTGGATAAAGAATTTGGCGCCGAGCGATCCTCTCTCCTCCGCCCCAAAGGCGATAAACAAAACGCTGCGTTTAGGCGGTCGACGGTCGAGCGCCAGTTTTTCGAACAGTTCGACGGCCAAAGCAACGCCCGAGGCGTTATCGTCGGCGCCGTTGTGTACCGCAAGGGTATCGGGCGTCCGCGAACCGCTGCCCGGCCCGCCCATTCCCAAATGATCATAATGGGCACCGATCAGGATGATTTCGTCCTTGAGCAGCGGGTCGCTTCCCGGCAGCAGAGCGGCAACGTTCCGCGTAAAACCCGTTACCCGCTCGACCTCGACCTCGACAGCGACGCGACGGTCGAAAACGATGCGAACCGGCTTGCGGGTCGAGTTGAGGCGGCTTTCGAGGGAATCGACGGTAAAGCCGGTATCGGCCAGCCATCGGTCAACGATTCGTTTCTTGACCTGCATGATCGGCAGATCAACCGGCGAACTCCCTTCCTGCAGGTTCAAAGAAGGCAGATCGTCTTTGGCGTCGAAAGCCTTTCCCGCGACGAACAAAACACCCGCTGCTCCATGATCCTTGGCGGTGATAACTTTGCTGCGCAGCGAGGCGATCGACGCAAAGGGGCTGTCGACTCGGTCGAGCTCCGGATCACCGCGAAGGAGCAACACCCATTTTCCGGCCACATCCAGGGAATCGTAATCGTTCCAGGAGAGCGAATCCGTCTGCAGGTCAAAGCCGTAGCCGGCAAAGACCACCGCCGCATCGAGGCTGCCGGAAGCGGAAAAAGAGAGCGGCATAAAATCGCGTTCCGCCGTCAATAATGAATCGCCGTCGAACAGAGTGTTCTTGGTTCCGAGCCTTATGGAGGTGGTAATTTCGAATGGTTGAAACCCTTGATCGCCAAGCAGCCTGACGTTCGGCAAAGAAATCTGCCTGAGAATATAAGCGGCGGCAGAATCATCTCCGGCAGTCCCCGGTGCGCGGCCCGCCAAGGCGTCGGAGGCGAGACAGAAGAGATGCTCCTTTAATTCGCGCGCGGTAATTTCGCGCTCATTTTTCCCCAAGGCAACACCGGAAAAGAAAAAAACGACAAGGAAAACCAGGCGGAAAATTAATTTCATCCCAAAACTCCTTTTTATCAAATTAGTAAAAATTTTTATAAAAGAACAGTCCTGCTCGACATTTTCTTGCACATTTTTCAGGCTTTGCGTATTTTGCACGCCGCTTCGGCAAAATCCTTGTGGACGGAACTGAAAAGGTAAATGATTTTTGGGAGGTCAGTATGGCGGAAAACCTGATGACCGCAGGCAAATTGGCCAAGGAATTGAACGTTCCCGAAAAAAAGATCAAGGAAGCGATCGAAAAGGCGGGAATTCAGCCGGATGTGGTGAAAGGCGCCTGCAAATACTATGCACCGGCCTCGGTGGAGAAAATCAAAGCGGCCTTGAACGAATGACGGGAATGGGGTCGGCGCACGTAGCGGCCGACCTCATTCTTCCAGCAGCACCCGGCCGAGCATCCAGCTCAAGTCGGCGGCGTTATAGATCAATTCAAAGGAGCCGGACTCTTTTGTAGCCACATGAAAATGGTACAAACGAGTCTGCCCCTTGACGTCCCGCCAGACGCCGTTCACGGATGAGACGTGATAGGCGCGTTGCCGCCAACGGAAGCGCAGAGGGCGAATTTCGTTGCGATCGAAATAAGTGATCACTTCGATCGGTTCGTGTACGGCTTCGATTTTCATCTTAAAAGTGATATTATGTTCACCATAATATAGCTTATTTTGAACATTATTGCAAGTTATTTTGCGGGGGCTTTTGTGTGAGGCGTATTTCGTGAATGTTCTCGGCATCAGCGACGTAACCGGCAACCACAGCCATTCCTGTGTAGCACTGCTTCAGGACGGTCGATTGACGGCGGCGCTTTCGCAAGAGCGAATCAGCCGGAAAAAAAATGATCCTGCGTTTCCCTTTGAAGCGGTGGAAACGGTTTTGAAACAAGCCGGCCTGCAGCTTGCGGACATTGACGCTTTTGCCTGCGCCTATCCGGTGCCGCGCTATTATGCAAGCCTGTTTCGACACGGCGCATTGGACCTGCCGCGATCGGCAGCCGGTTTACTACTCCGACAACCGACGGCGGTCCGCTATTTTTTGCCGAACATTAAAAAAGCAATCTTGGATCCCAAGACGAGCAACGGTCTCTACAAAATGGGTATCCCTCACGAAAAGTTCCGCTTTGTCGATCATCATTTGGCGCATGTCGTTGCCGGCTATTTCAGCAGCGGCTATGATGAAGCGCTTGCCGTCAGCTATGGGGGATTTGCGCCGCATGCCGACGGCCGCAATGTTGCCGGAGCCGTCTATCGCTGTCGCGGCAACCAAATCGAACATCTGGAGGACATTCCGCTTTTTGCTTCCGGCTGTTTCTGGTCCGGCATAACCGTGGCTTTGGGCTTTCGCTATATGGAACAGGAAGGCAAAACCATGGGATTGGCTGCCGGAACCGATCCCGGCAATTGCCTCGACGAACTGCTCCCGCTCGCCAGTCAATACGACGGCATGCGTTGGAAAAAATATCCGCTTTGGATCGATTACCTGATGAGTCCGCGGCGTGACGCGTTTCTCTCCACAATAACCGGCCGCCGCCTGTTGCGTTTGATCGAGAACTATTCTCCGAAACAGGTCGCCGCGGCGGCGCAACACCTTTTGCAAAAAAGTCTCGTTGCTTATATTGAATCGTTATTGAAAAAGCATCCCTGCCGTCGCCTGATTCTGTCCGGCGGCCTGTTTTTGAACGTCCGCCTCAACACACTTTTAGCGGCGCTGCCGGGCGTCGACGAGGTTTTCGTTCATCCGCATCCCGGCGACGGTTCGACGGCGATCGGCGCGGCGGCAGAGATCGCTCGAGCCGGCGATCCCCTGCAGCTGCAGATCGCGGACACAGGCTGGGGTGTCGAATTTAACGAGCGGCAGATCGAAGCGGCCTTGCTGCGTTTCGACGATCGGCTCGTCATTCAAGAGACAGGCGACCCGGCACTCTATGCCGCTGATCGTATTGCGGCCGGCGCGATCATCGGCTGGTTCCAGGGACGCGAAGAGTACGGGCCGCGGGCGTTGGGTCACCGCTGCATTCTGGGCGATCCGCGCCGCGTCGAGATTCGCGATGAAATCACCCGGCACAAAGGCCGTGAAGCGTGGATTCCAGTTTCGCCTTCGATTTTATCGGAAAAAGCAGGCGAGTATTTTGCAGAATCTCCAGATTGCTTTATGATGCGGGCCTGTCGGGTGAGGGATGAAAAGAGGGATGAGCTGCCGGGTGCTTTGCACGCCGACGGCACAGCGCGGGTCCAGGCGGTCGATCGCTATGCTTTTCCGCCCTTTCGACGACTGATCGAACGGTTTTATGCGCGCACCGGCCTGCCGATGGTGCTCAACTCGAGCCTGAACCGACACGGCGAGCCGATCGTTCATCGACCGGAAGAGGCGATCCGGCTTCTTCTCGATTCGGTCATCGACGAGCTGGTCATCGGCCCGTTTGTGGTTCAAAAAGCGGGAGCAAAAAATATCGTCAAATGATCGCGAGAACCAGACAATGCCTGTATGCTTTAGCATTGGAAGGTATTCCTGATAAACTGATTCGACTTTAGGAGAAGACGCATGATTGTTCGTACCAAAGCCTATTCCCGTGCCGGCTTGGCCGGCAATCCCAGCGACGGCTATTTCGGCAAAACGCTGTCGGTTACGCTGCGGGACTTTTATGCCGAAGTGACCATGTACGAGACGCCGGACATTGAGATCATTCCCAACGAGCGCGATCACTCCTGTTTTGCCAACCTGCAGCATTTGGTCAAGGACGTCAATCGACACGGCTATTACGGCGGCATTCGCCTGATCAAGGCGGCGGCGAAAAAATTCTACGATTATTGCATGGCCAAAGGGATCGTGCTGCCGGAGCGCAACTTTACCGTTCGCTATCGTTCGAACATACCGGTGCAGGTCGGCTTGGCCGGTTCGAGCGCCATCGTGACCGCTACTATCCGCGCATTAATGACGTTTTACGGCGTAGAGATCCCCAAACCGCAGATCCCCAATCTCATCCTCAGCGTCGAAACCGACGAGCTCAAGATCACCGCGGGTCTGCAGGATCGCGTCACGCAGGTATATGAGGGACTGGTTTACATGGATTTCGACCGCAAACTGATGGAGACGCAAGGTTACGGTTATTATGAAAACCTGGATCCCAACCTGCTGCCGCCTATTTACATCGCTTATATGGAAGAATTGAGCGAGTTTTCGGGCATTGCCCACGGCCAACTGCGCGGCCGCTTCGACGCCGGTGATCCGGCAGTGGTTGAGGCCATGAAGTATTTTGCCGAGCGCGCCGAAATGGCGCGGGAATGCCTGCTGGCGCGTCAGCCGGAAAAGCTCGGCAAGATCATGAACGAAAACTTTGACAAGCGCAAGGAGATCTTTCCGATCAGCCGAATGAATTTAGAGATGATCAACGTCGCCCGTTCGGTCGGCGCTTCGGCCACATTCCCCGGCTCCGGCGGCGCCATCGTCGGTACCTATGAAGACGAAAAGATGTTCGAACGTCTGAAGACCAAGCTCGGCGAGATCGGCGCGCAGGTGATCAAGCCGACCATCTATTGACATCCTCCGAAAGCCGTTTATGCCGCAAACCATGATGAAATTTCACGCTGCACTGCTGGAATGGTTCGAGGAATCGAGTCGAGATCTTCCCTGGCGCCGAACCCGCGATCCGTACTCGATCTGGATCTCGGAGGTCATGCTGCAGCAAACGCAGGTCAAAACCGTCGAACCCTACTATCGCCGCTTTCTTGCCGCTTTTCCTACGGTCGAGCATTTGGCCGCGGCAGAGTTGTCGCAGGTGCTCAAAGTCTGGGAAGGTCTCGGTTACTATGCGCGCGCCAGGAACCTTAAAAAGGCAGCGGAATTGATCGTCAAAGAATACGGCGGAGTTTTCCCAAAAACACTGCAGGAAATATTAAAGTTGCCCGGCGTCGGCCCCTATACGGCGGCAGCGGTGCTCAGCATCGCCTACGGAGCGGATATTCCCGCAATTGACGGCAACGTCAGCCGCGTTCTCTCGCGCTTGGTCTGTCTGCCGGTTGATCCCCGTTCCTCGGAAGGTCGGCGAATGGTTGGTCTGCTCGCCGAGGAATATCTGGCCAAAGGCAAAGCCGGCGATTTTAACCAGGCACTCATGGAGCTGGGCGCAACTCTCTGCAAACCCAAAGATCCGTTGTGCGGCAAGTGCCCGATCGCCGCGTTCTGCCGCGCGCAAAGGGAGAACCGCCAACACCTCTACCCCGTCCGCCTGCCGAAAAAACCGCGGCCGCATGTCAATGTGGCCGCCGGACTCGTGTGGAAGGACGGCAAGTTGCTGATCGACCGCAGGCGTGAAGACGACATGCTCGGCGGGCTGTGGGAGTTCCCAGGCGGCAAAATTAAGGAGAACGAAACACCGGAACAGACGGTAGTTCGGGAAATCAAAGAGGAATTGGGGATAGACGTTGAGGTGACCGAGCACTTTATGAGCCTCAATCACGGTTACACGCATTTTACGATCACCCTGCACGTCTTTTCTTGTCGTCACCGCTTTGGAGAACCGCAGGCTATTGATTGCGCCGAGTGGCGCTGGGTCACGCGCGAAGAATTGCCGCGTTATGCCTTTCCCCGCGCCGATGGAAAAATCATTGCCAAATTACTGCAGGAAACGCCGCGCTGATGCTTACTTGGGAAGACATCGAAAGGCTGCGCGACGTCACCTTTCATCGCACGACGGAGCTGCAGATCCGCTCCGTCGCCCAAGCCGAGGCTTTCATCAACAAAGTCGGCTTTTGTTTTGCCTTCCAGGCCGCGCAGCCGGAGCTGCCTTGTCTTTGGCATGCCGCCGCAGGCGAACGCAATCCTGCCTATCCCCTGCACGTTCAGCATGATCCCTACATCGGACTGGTTTGGGAAGCCAAAGACCGCCTCGCGGCGACCAAAAGCGTATATTACGGCAAAGTGCTCAAACGGCGGCCGTCATTTATATCTCTGGAATATTTCCCGTTCTTTTATCGGCTGGAGCTCAACCGGCGCTGCGGCGACTATTACGCCGAGTACTCAGCTGGAAAGATCAGCCGTGAAGCAAAGATGATCCTGGACGCCCTGCACGAGCGCTCGCCGCAGGTAACGGGTGAGCTCAAATCCGCAGCAGGCATGACGGCTCCCGAAAAGCGACACGCGTTCGGTCAGGCCATGGCGGAACTGCAGAGTCGGTTCTGGGTGGTCAAAATCGGCGAATTCGACGAGCCGTTCACCTTTCTTTGGGACTTGGTCGAGCGCCGATTCGCCGAGGAAATAGAGCAGGCCAAGCAGTGTGCGCCGCAAGAAGCCTGTCGTTCCATTCTGCAAAAGTTTTTCGAAATTTCATTCGCAGCCGGTTTCTCGGCATTGGAGCGACTGTTCGGCTTTCCGAGCGCTCTACTCGAGACCTCGCTTTCCGAACTGATTCGAGAAGGTAAGATTGTCGACTGCGTGCAAGTCGCCAATGAGAAAAAGCTCTTATACGGCAAAGCTGAATTGTTATGAAAGAAAGAATCGACCAGCCGCATTGGATCATCGACGGCTATAATTTCATTTTGCGCATTGAACGGATCGAGCCTCAGGCGGAAGGCGCCCTTCAGGAGGCGCGCGAACGTCTGATCCGCCGCCTGATCGCATTCCGCGGACAAAAGCGGCAGCGCATTACGATCGTTTTCGATGGTCAGGATCTGAAGGATCTTGGGCATCAGCCCCGTCCGAACGGCATAGAAATAGTCTTTTCCCGCTCGCCGCAAAAAGCCGATCCCGCCATTTTGGCGCTGATTCAAAAGTCTTTGCAGCCGCGAAACATCACTTTGGTGACCTCGGACGGCGGCTTGGCGCATCATGCCGCCGGTTTCGGCTGCACGATCCTCAGTGTCGAGCAGTTTACAGAAAAAATGAAAAAGGCCGAAGAGGATAGCGAATACCGGCAAAAGTATGAGGCGCGACTGTCACCTGATCAAGTCGATGAATGGCTCAAACTGTTCGAAAACAGCGAGGAACAAGGCTTCTGATGCCGCTTTTAAAAGCTGAAAGTCTTTACCAGTGCGCGGCAGCAGGAGATCGACGTCGAAAAATCCTGCAGGTTCTGCCGCCTAAAGCATATATAATATCCTTCCAACCCTAAACTTGGCTTAACTTGTGAAAGCTGCACAAAATTTGTATATTTAAGCATGAAGGTGTCGTTTTTCACGATCGGGTGCCGGCTCAACCAGGCCGAGACGGCCGCCATCGCGCAAAGTTTTATCGAGAAAGGGTGTCAAGTCGTTGATTTTAATTCCTCGGCGGATATAGCCGTCATCAACACCTGCACCGTGACGGAAAAGGGGGATGCCGAAACTCACAAGGCCGTCAATAGGGCTGTGAGCCGCAACCCGAAGGTCAAAGTGGCTTTGATCGGCTGTCAAGCGCAGACGCGACGGGAAGCGCTCTTGGCCCTGCCGAATGTTCAGTGGGTGGTCGGGACTGAAAAAAAGTTTGCCTTGTCGGATATTGTTCTTGCGGAGAGCAAGGCTCCCTGCCTGATTGTGCCGCCGGTCAGCCGCATCGATTTCACCATGCCGTACTCGGCTGCGGATCCGCGTCGAACCCGCGTCAATCTCAAAATTCAGGACGGCTGCGACTTTTTCTGCTCCTACTGCGAGATTCCCTACGCCCGCGGCCGCGCGCGCAGCCGCATTTTCTCCGATGTTCTCGCCGAAGCCGAACGGCTCGCCGAAAAATATAAAGAGCTCGTGCTGACGGGCGTCAATGTCGGCACCTACAATTCCGAAGGGCGAACGCTGCTCGACCTGATCGACGCTCTCTCTAAAATTGACGGTATAGCCCGCATCCGCATCTCGTCGATCGAAGGCCTGACGCTGCCGCCGACGGTTTTCGAGCGCATGCGAAGCGGCAAGCTCTGCCGCCATCTCCATATTTCCATGCAGAGCGCCCAGGACGAGGTGCTCCGCGCCATGAATCGACGCTACACCGTTGCCGAGTTCCGTGCGCTGCTCGATTTAGCCGCTCGCCAAGTGCCGCAGATCTGCCTCGGCACCGATATCATCGTCGGTTTCCCCGGCGAGAGCGACGAGCACTTTAACGAAACCTATGACAATCTAAGCGCCATGCCGTTCGCCTACTTTCATGTGTTCAGCTATTCCGACAGACCGCACGCCAAAAGCCGAAAGCTGCCGAACAAGGTGCCGCAGCCGATTATTGAAGAGCGAAGCCGCCGCCTGCGGGCGCTCTCCGTCGCCAAACGGCGCCGCTTCCTCGAGAGCCGGTTGGGCGAAACAGCGACCGTGCTGTTCGAGCAGCAGAAGAACGGCTGGTGGACCGGCTTGACCGATCATTATGTCCGCGTGCTGGTAAAAAGCAGCCGCCCCCTCCACAATGAGCTCCTGCCGGTCAAACTGCTGCAGGTCGAAGGACAGAGCGTAATCGGAACCCTCGATGACTAGAGTATATATCGAAACCTACGGCTGCCAGATGAACGAGTACGACACGGAAATCGTCAAGGCCGTTCTTCTGGACAGCGGCTACGAGCTGAGCGACTCTCCCGAAGAAGCCGAAGTTCTGCTGCTCAACACCTGTTCCGTCCGCGAGCATGCGGCACGCCGAGTGATGGCGCGCGTCCACGAGCTTCGCCGCCTGCCGAAGGGCGAAACCAAAAAGATCGGCCTCCTCGGATGCATGGCGACCAATCTGCGCAAAGCGCTGTTGGAAAACAAGAAAATGCGCATCGATCTCCTGGCCGGTCCCGACAGCTACAAACGGCTTCCCGAGCTGATTGCCAAGGCCAATCACGAACCGGCAACCGATTTGGCCTTATCGCGCACGGAAACCTACTCGGACATCCGACCGGTGCGCACCAAGGGCGTCAACGCATGGATCGCCGTCATGCGCGGCTGCGACAACTATTGCACCTTTTGCGTAGTCCCCTATGCCCGCGGCCGCGAGCGCAGCCGTTCGGTCGAAAGCGTAGTGCAGGAAGCGAAAACCGTGGCCGCCGAAGGATTCAAGCAGGTTACTCTCCTTGGGCAGAATGTCAATTCCTATCGGTATGAGGGACACGATTTTTCCCATCTGCTGCAAAGGGTGGCCGAGGTCGACGGTCTACTGCGCATTCGCTTTACCGCGCCGCATCCGAAAGACTTTCCAGATTCCCTGCTGGAGGTGATGAAGGAAAATCCCAAAATCTGCCGCCACATTCATCTGCCGCTGCAGGCCGGCAGCGATCGAATCCTCGAGCTGATGAACCGTACCTATTCCCAGAGCGATTACCTGCGTCTGGTGGAAAAAATCCGCAGTTACCTGCCAGACGTAGCTCTGACGACCGACATCATCGTGGGCTTTCCCACTGAAAGCGAGCAAGATTTTCAGGAAACAGTCAAAGTTGTTGAATCGGTTCAATTCGACTCGGCTTTCATTTTCAAGTATTCCCCGCGCAAAAACACCTACGCTGCCCGTCACTTTGTCGACGATGTCAGCGACGAAGAAAAAAGCGATCGCGCCGTGCGCCTGAATGCTCTGCAAAAGGAAATTTCCCTGCAAAAAAATCGTAACCGCATCGGCCAAGTTCACACCATACTTATCGAAGAGCTGAGCACCCGCAAATCTGATTTCGACGCGCAAGGCCGCACCGACGGCAATATATTGGTTATTGTGCCGAAGCAAGGGCTGTCGATCGGCGATCTCATCCCTGTCCGCATCATCGGCGCGGGTGCGCACGCGCTCAAGGGCGAACGCCTCGATCTCCCGCAAAAGGAAAAGCAATGAAAAAAATATTTGTCCTCGATACCAACGTCATTCTGCACGACGCCGGCTGTGTTTTTCATTTCGAAGAGAACGACATCGTCATTCCCATCACCGTCATTGAGGAGCTGGATGCCTTTAAGCGCGGTCAGGATCAGATCCATTACAACGCCCGCGAATTCATCCGTTTTCTCGACAGCTTTCCCGGCGACAAGATCGTCGACGGCGGCGAGCGAATCGGCCCCGGGCACGGCAAGATTCTCATTCTCACCACTTACGGCGACGATCCAGACGTCATGCGCGCCTTTGTCGAGCACAAGCCCGATCACCGTATCCTCAGCGCGGCGCTGTTTCTCAAAAAGAGCAAATCGCACGGCAAGGTCATCGTCGTCAGCAAGGACGTGAATCTGCGGCTCAAAGCCAAGTCGCTGGGATTGGAAGCGCAGGACTATTACACCGACAAGATCGAGGATGTGGAAAAACTGCATCGCGGTATTCGCTTGATCGAGCATATTCCCTCGCAATTCATCGATCGGTTGTATCACGAACGGGCAGTGCCGGCGGCGGAAAGCGGTATTCAGCCGCTGGCCAACGAGTACTTTATTTTGCGCAACAACGGCAAGTCGGCCCTCGGATATTACAATCCCCGCACGCAGATGATCGAGCTGGTGGAAAAAAGCTCGGCCTACGGCATCAAACCGCGCAACGCCGAGCAGACCTTTTCGCTGCATCTGCTGATGAACCGCGACGTGCCGCTGGCAACGCTGAGCGGCAAGGCCGGAACCGGCAAAACACTGCTCGCTTTGGCGGCCGCCTTGGAGCAGCGTTCGTTCTATAAGCAGATCTATTTGGCGCGCCCGATCGTCGCCTTGTCCAACCGCGATCTCGGCTTTTTGCCGGGCGACGTGGACTCTAAAATCGATCCCTACATGCAGCCTCTGTTCGACAATCTGAGCGTGATCAAAAATCAGTTCGAGGAAAATGATGCCGCCTATATGCGCATTCAGGAAATGCTCGACAATAAAAAGCTCGTCATTGCGCCACTGGCCTACATTCGCGGCCGCAGCCTCAATCACATCTATTTCATTGTCGATGAGGCGCAGAACCTGACACCGCATGAGGTGAAAACCATCATTACCCGCGCCGGTCAGGGCACCAAAGTGGTGTTTACCGGCGATCCCTATCAAATCGACACTCCTTATCTCGATTCCCGCTCGACCGGTCTCAGCACGCTCATCGACCGCATGAAAGGCCAGCCGCTCTACGGCCACGTCACTCTGCACAAAGGGGAGCGATCCGAACTGGCGGAATTGGCAAGCGATCTTTTGTAAGCACAACGTTAGAGTTTGCCGGCATGCAGACCGGTCTTTTCTATCGACCTTAGTGCGAAAACATTTTACCGTGTTCATCCGTTAGTTACAGCAAAATATTTTCTAAATTGAACAGGCAAAGCGCCTTTACTCCCTTGAGAAAGAGTTCTTTCGTTTATTTGCTGTGTCAAAGCAAGCAAAGGAGCTAAACAGCATGGAAAAACTCGAGCGATTCCTCATCTTGTCGGCTTTGGGCTTGGTTTCGATCCTTCAAGCCCAAAGTATTCAGGCTCCGTACGAAGTCGCCGTGTGGCGCGATTTTCGTACGGTTGCCGTCAGCTTTACTTTTGACGACAACTGCCCCAATCAACTCAACATAGCCGTTCCGATGTTCAACGAATACGGCTACAAACTCACCCTGTTTACGGTAACCGGTTCCGGCTGGGGTTGGCCGGCAAACTGGAAGGCGCTGCGTCAGGCGGCGCTGCAGGGGCACGAGATCGCAGCCCATACGGTCACGCATCAATCGTTCAGCGGCATGCCGGACAGCCTGCAGATATTCGAGTTGGAGGAATCTCTGCGGACCATCGACCGCAACATACCCGAAGTTCGTTGCGCCACCCTCGCTTACCCTTTCTGCGTACCGGCGAAAAAGTCGTTGTGTGAAAAATATTACATCGCCGCGCGCATCTGTTCCGGTTCCATTGTCTCCAACAATCCGTCCGATTTCATGAACATCAGCTCGATCATTTGCGGAGACCAGGGCCCCGTGAGAACAGGCAAAGATTTCTACAGAAGCGCCAAATCGGCGCTGAAAGCAAAAGGCTGGTGCGTCTTTTTACTGCACGGTATCGACAACGACGGCGGCTGGTCGCCGGTCGATTCCCGCGAGCTGCGCGCAGCGTTGGATTCGCTCAAGACGGCGCCCAACGACTACTGGGTCGAATCGTTCGGAACTGTTGCACGCTACATCTATGAGCGCAAATCCGTGCAGGTCAAAGAATCGGCGGCAACGGACAGCACCATTACGCTGCAGGTGACCGATGCCTTGAACGACTCGATTTTCAATGTGCCGGTCACTTTGCGGCGGCCGTTGCCGGAAGGCTGGCATGCAGCGACGGTCTCGCAGAACGGCGTGCCGGTGCCGTTCAAGATTGTGGAGGTCTCTGGAACGCGTATGCTCCAATTCGACGCCGTTCCCGATGCCGGCGACGTGGTCATCTGCAAAAGCGAAGCGTCCGCGGTTCGTTTGCAGGGTCATCTGCCGTTGACTCCTCAGCTGCGGCCCAATCATCCGAATCCCTTTAATCCCTCCACGGTCATCAGCTTTGAACTGCCCTCGTCGGGGTTTGCGATGTTAAAGATCTTCAATCTGAAGGGCCAAGCGGTGCGAACGCTGGTTTCGGATTATTTTCCTGCCGGCGAGCAGCGTCTGATCTGGGACGGGCTCGACGACTCGGGCGGCAGAGTATCGGCGGGCGTTTACCTTTATCAATTGGAATTCAACGGCGCGGGCGGCAAGCGCATGGTACTGTCGCGTAAAATGAGCCTTCTCGATTAGCCTCTCGTCAGCAGGCAGCCTTCCATTTGAGAAAGGCTGCCTTTTTTGTAAACCCTGCTCGGCCTTTTCCCTCAAATTTATCTCTCCTTTCCCGCTTCGGTTTACAATATTTGACCGGAGTTTTCCTTTTCGATTTGAAAAAAATTCGTTGAAAATGTTGTGGGATTTTTGGCGAAAGGGCTCTAAATTTGTCGCCGATAATTCCATCAGCCGGCACCGATCGACCCAAAGCCGGTGCCTCTCCGGCAGAGCGATTGGTGTGGTGTTTTCGCTTTTTTTCCGTTGTTACCGCCGGAGAGAAGCGCCTCAAGCGACCGACATCGACATTTTTTTAACATCCACCGGCGTGAAAATGGTCGTCGAACCTTTTATGACTCTAATCGCGAGGAAACCGTGAAGCGCAGGACATTCATCAAGAATTCTTCACTCGTCGTTGGGGCGTTTACCATCGTGCCCAGACATGTGCTCGGCGGACCAGGCTATACTGCACCGAGCGACAAGCTGAACATCGCCGCGATCGGCGCAGGCGGGCAGGCGGCGTGGGACTTGGAGCAGCTCGAAAGTGAAAATATCGTCGCCCTTTGCGATGTCGATTGGGAACGGGCGGCGGAAAGCTTTGAAAAGTATCCGAAAGCCGCGCGGTACAAGGATTTCCGCGTAATGCTCGACCGCGAAAAGTCGATCGATGCAGTATTGGTGGCCACGCCGGATCATACGCACGCGGTCGCGGCGATGGCGGCAATCAAGCGCGGCAAACATGTCTATTGCGAGAAACCGCTGACCCATACAGTGTATGAGGCGCGAGTTCTGGCGCAGGCCGCCAAGGAGGCCGGCGTTGCCACGCAAATGGGCAATCAGGGCATGGCTTTCGAAGGCAATCGGCTGATCAAAGAGTGGTTGGCGGACGGCGCCATCGGCACTGTACGGGAGGTGCATGTTTGGTCGGACCGCCCGACGCGACTGGGAACCACAGACCTATGGTGGGCGCAGGGCATCGAACGGCCGAAAGAAACCCCGCCGGTGCCGCCTGATTTGGACTGGGATTTGTGGCTCGGTCCGGCGCCTTTTCGACCTTATCATCCGGCCTATGTTCCTTTTGCCTGGCGCGGCTGGTGGGATTTCGGCGAGGGCGGCCTCGGCGATATGGGCATTCACAACATTGCGCCGGCTTTCGACGCCCTCAAGCTGACGGCGCCCATCTCGGTACACGCCTCCTCGACGCCGGTCTTTCCGGATTCTCTGCCTGTTGCGTCAATCGTTCATTACGAATTTCCGGCCGTCGGCGATCGGCCGGCAATCAAGCTGCACTGGTACGACGGCGGCCTTTTGCCGGAGCGCCCCAAAGAGCTGGAAGACAACCGCGCGCTCCCCAAAGAGGACGGCCTGATCTTTATCGGCGACAAGGGCGCCATGCTGGTTGAAGGGTGGGGCGGCGAAATCCCCCGCCTCATTCCTGAAACGCGCATGCGCGAGTACCAACGCCCGCCCAAAACGCTGCCGCGCTCGATCGGCCATCACGCCGAGTGGATCCGCGCCTGCAAAGAGGGCACGCCGACCGCCTCTCACTTTGGCTTTGCCGGTCCGCTCACCGAAACCGTACTGATCGGTACCATCTGCGTCCGATTGGGCGGCAGAAAGCTCCATTGGGATGCCGCAGCCATGCGCTTCGACGACGAAGAGGCCAATCGGCTGCTGCATTACGAGTACCGCGCCGGTTGGGAATTGTAAACAAGGAGCATCGGCATGTTCCGCAAATTGGCCTTTTGGCTCTGCATCGCCTTGTTACCGATCGCTTTGTTCTTACTCGTGGAACTTGGCCTCCGCGCAGTCTCTTTCGGCTATCCGACGGGCTTTTTTCAGACCCTTTCATCATCTAGAGGCCGTTTGATCCGTGATAATCCTTTTTTCTTTTACCGCTTTTTTCCGCCCAAACTCGCCCGCAGCACCGGCCGATTCATCTTTCCCGAACATAAAGCGCCTGACGTCTGTCGGATCTTTGTCTTTGGGTCATCTGCAGCCATGGGCGACCCCGACTTTTCCTACTCTTTCAGCCGAATATTGGAGAGAATGCTTGCGGCCGGACATCCCGAGAAGCAATTCCAAGTCATCAACACGGCGGCAACAGCCGTCAACTCGCACGTTATTTTGCCGATCGTCCAGGAATGCAGCAAAAAACAGCCTGACCTATTCATCGTTCTGATGGGCAACAACGAGGTCATCGGCCCCTACGGACCGGGCACCGTATTGAGCCCATGGCAAAAGAACCCTCGCCTGATCCGTCTTGCCGTTCAGCTCAGCGGCACCAAGTGGGGACAAGTTGCCGCCGCCGTGCGGAAACTCTTTAAAGGAACAAAAGAACCGCAGGAATGGGGCGGTCTGGAACTTTTCCTCAGGCACAAGTTCCGCCATGACGATCCTGCTCTAACGACGGTGTATCGATCGTTCGCAGCCAATCTGGACCGCATCTGTGATATCTCCGCCAAAGCCAAAGTACCCCTCATTCTGTGCACGGTGCCGACCAATCTGACCGACTGGGCGCCGTTTTTGTCGCTTCCGCAAGAGCTTCCTAACGATCTTTCGGAAAGGAAGCAATCTTTGCTCCGACAGGCGGAAGAAGCGGCGAAAAAGGGTGATCCGAATCAGGCGGCTTCGTTCTATGCGCAGGCAGCCGAAATCGATTCAAGCGATGCATCCGTCGTTTACGCGCTGGCCCAGGTCGAGCGCGAGGCCGGTCGAATCGAAAGAGCGCGACGGCTGTTCCTGCGCGCCCGCGATCTGGACGGCCTGCGTTTTCGCGCCGACTCCCGTCTCAACGAGCTGATCCGCCGCGCCGCCGGTCAAAGCCGAGCAATTCTTGCAGACCTCGAAATGGATTTCCTCAACGCCCAACTGCAGCGCGAGCGCCAGGATCTGTTTCTCGATCATGTTCACTTTACCTTCAGCGGCAACTATCTCCTCGCCGGAACCTTGCTGCCCAAGGTCGAAGCCGCTTTGGGGCTGCAGAGCTCGCAGCCGCCTACGATCGAGGAGACGGCTCGCTCTCTTGCTTATACCGGCTGGGATGCCCTGCGCGTTCAGGAAGAAATTGCCCGACGCTTTGCTGAACCGCCGTTTACGGCAAAAGGCGATTATCGCGAACTTTTCACCAAAGTGCAGAACCGCATCGAACGGCTGCAGATATTCAAAGGTCCGGCCGCACTTCAGAGCGCCGAATCCTGGTATCGAACAGCGGTTGAAACCTTTCCGCAGGACTGGATTTTGTGGGAGAATTACGGCAAATTTCTGTTGAATGCGCTAGGCGATGCTTCCGGCGCCGAGAAATGTTTTGCCTCGGCTTTGGAGATATTGCCGCAGGATGCCCTTCTCAGCAACAATTTGGGGGTTGCGCAAAGCCGTCAAGGCCGGTGGCAGGCGGCGGAACAGTCCTTTGCCCGCGCATGCCGCCTTATGCCCCATCTCTCCGATGCGGCAGCAAATCGCCTGCGCGCTCTGATCGAATTGAACCGCACGGACGAGGCGGCAAACCTCCTTTTAAAGACTGACCTGCCGCAGCGAAGGCGCGCGGAACTGTTCAACAGCATCGGCATTCGCTGCATCAATAACGGGCAGCAAAACAGGGCGTTGAACTATTTCCGCGCAGCCAAGCAGGCCGACCCCGCCTTCGCCGAGGCGTTTTTCAACGCCGCATTGACGTTAAAGGCCCTGGGGGACACCACCGGAGCGCTGGCGGAACTAGGCCGCGCCGTTCAGCTTGTCCCCGATCAACCGGCCGTGCGTCGGGAACTGGCTAAAACTTTGGCCGCTGTGGGCCGCTTCGAAGACGCTTTGGCGCAATACCGAGAGCTCGTCGGCTTGGCGCCCGAAGATCAAGAGGCGCGCAACGATTTAGGGGTTCTTTATGCGCAGATGGGACTGTTCGGCGAAGCGATGACCGAGTTCAATACCGTTCTTTCCCGCGATCCAAAGAATGCTGCAGCTCTCAGCAACTCGGCCATGACCGCTTCGCTCTTGGGCCGCCGCGCCGAGGCGATCGATCGGCTGAAAAGACTCTATCGTCTGGGACCTCGTCCGGAGGTGCTTTACCGTATCGGATTGGAGTTTCTCAAAATGGACCGCGGCGATTCGGCCCGCAGCTATTTCCGGCAGGCCTTTGAGCTGCAGCCGGACTATATGCCCGCCGTCGAAAAATTGGACAGCCTGAATCAGGCCGAGGCCTCGACCGGTCGATGACGCGCAAGAAGGCATTACAAGAAATGACAAAGGGCGTCTTTAGGACGCCCTTTGTTTTAATATTGTCGATAATTAGGATAAAATCGGGCAGATATACCGGTGACGCTATTTCTCTTTATAGGGCAAATTTTCGATAATGTTTTTCGTATAGAACATCGGCCATTGCGGCACCACGATGGGATAGGGAACGTTCTGCTGCACGACGAACACCTGCACCTTCGGAATCTCAATCTTGTCGAACACCTCACGATTCACAACAATCTTTTTCTGATACTTTTTCTGCAGGCCATCGAGGTATTCATCGAAAGCTTTGTTCAGTTTAAACTGGCGCGCAGGATCGGTCGTGTCGGGGAAAGCCTTGGCGATTTCGGCAATGATGCGGTTGCGTTCAAAGTTGGCAACCACTGCATCCTCCCACATCTCCGTCGCCCGCACCACTTTCGGATCTTTATCGAGGCGCATCTTGTAGGCTTCTTTATTGAGATAGAGGTCTCTCACCATAGCCGCAATGGCGCGCCGGAATTCGAAATAGAACTGACCGCGGTTCATCGCCTGACGACGATAGACAAGCGGATGCGACATGAGCGCCTTGCGAAAATCGCCGACCGTCCAGGTGATTCCGTCAATTGTAAAGAACGGCTGCTGCAGGAAAGCGGCCTCCGTCGGCAGGTCCGAAGCGACCAAAGTGCTGTCCTCCATCTGCCAAAAGCGGCCCAAAATCTCCAACTTTTTCTGCTGATCCTGGGTGCGGTTCAAATCGTAGGTCAAATCGGCAAGCTTTTTAAAAATATCGGGATTGAATTGGATCTCCTTCCCTTTCATGACCTCTTTCAGGTACCTATCCCAATTGCGCGTCGCCTTGTTGAGGGTCAGCTTTTCAATCACCTCTTTTTTACGCAGTTTGGCGTCCTCACCGCCGAACAGCAACACGTCGCGCCAGTTGACCACTTTGATGAAAATCCATTGATCGTAATCCAGCTGCAACGGGCCGATTACGCTGTCCTGCTTTAGCGGACCCGAAAAAAGGGCTTCGTGGATGTTGATGTGATCGGGATCCTTCCACTTTGCCGTCCAAGTGGGTCGTTTGCCCGCAGGCATTATGCTGTTGAAAATGGCCAAGGCGGAATCGGGGTGAGCCTGAACGCGGGCGCGCAGCGCTTTGCCGATGGAATCGTTATGGATGGAATAGAACTCGAGGTCGTATTCGCGCTGAGAAAGGCGCAGCGTCTTTTCCACTTCGGCGCTGTCGAGCTTGACGACGTCATAAGCCTTTTTATAGAACAGCTGCTCGCGCATTGCCTGCTCTTTGCGGCCCTTTATGAAAGCGCGGAACAATTCATTGCGGCTGAGCTCGCTGCTCTTGCCGAATTCCTGCGCAAAAATCTTTTCCATGACCAGATTGGTGAGAAGAACTTGTTCCAAATTCTGATTAAAGGTGGGAAAGTTTGGATGAGGTGTGAAATTGGCTCGATACTCGAATTCCTTTTGGGTGATATAGCGGTCTCCCACCTGAACGACCGCATCTTCAGGGACCTTTTTCGCACAACCCGCAACCAGAAGCAGAATACCGACAGCGCAAATCGTCTTGCCCAGAATCTTCATCTCCTTTTCACCTCATGATTGGTTACAGCATATAAAGTACCAGTTTTCAGCAGAAATCAAAAGTACTTTTTTAAATCATAAAGCCGTTAAAGGTTCCAGGGACTTGTTGAATTTGAAATTACTGCTTTGAATTATCGATTATTTTCTCTATATTTAATCAAGGCAGCAGGGATCTGTCTGAAACCTGAGAAACATAAGGATTTCCATCATGTCAAAAACCTTTCAAGTCGGGGATGAGGTTCAAGCCCTGTGCGGCAAATGCAAATCGGCAACCGTTCACGTCATCGAAGTCATCAACGATGAAAAGATCAAACGGGTTCTGTGCAGGAGCTGCAACACGTCCCATCGCTACTTGCCGGTCGGCAAAGAAGAGAAACCCAAAAAATCGACCAAAACGGCGGCCAAAAAAGAAATCGATCCGGCCGTAAAGATGAGCCGTAAATGGTCGAGACTCATGGCCAAATCAGAGACCGAAACGCCGGTTTCGTATCAGATGAACAAAAAGTACATGGTTAACGAGGTGATTCATCACGACAAGTTCGGCGATGGAGTAGTGGTGAATATCATCGACGCAAACAAAATTTCCGTTGTTTTTGAGGACGGGCCAAAGACCTTAATCCAAAACCGCGGATAATTTCGAGACAATAAAAAAGCCGCATCGTTTGATGCGGCTTTTTTTTATTGCGTATAGAGATAGCGCTTGATTTTTTTAGTGGGTGTTTTGACAAATTCTTCCGGCTGCTCGATAATTTTGTGGATGCGCGAGTAGGCGGCCACACTTTCATTCACACGCTGCCGAATATCCTCCAACAGCTTTTCAACGACCTTTCGCGCTTCCGTCTCGTCCATTTTGGAAGTGCCGAACTCCTTATCGATGGCATCATAATCTAGGAAAACGCGGGCGACGATCCGGCGCTCGGATTCATAAACCAGCGATTCGAGCACATACGGACTCTGGGAGAGATGAAATTCGATCTCTTCCGGGTAAATGTTCTCGCCGCTCGGCCCGACGATAAGGTTCTTGGAACGCCCTTTGATGAACAAGTACCCTTCCTCATCGATGTAACCGCGATCGCCGGTAATCAGCCAGCCGTCCTCGCTGAAAGCTTTTTTGGTGGCTTCTTCGTTTTTGTAATAGCCCTTCATAATATTCGGGCCTTTGGCGTAAATTTCGCCGATACCGGTTTCCGGGTCGGGATCGTGGATTTTGAGCTGAACACTGGGGACAATGACTCCGGCAGAGCCCTTCTTTTGTTTACCGACCGGGTTGACCGTAAGCAGCGGAGAGGCTTCGGAGAGGCCGTAGCCGCAGATGTAAGGGAATCCGCCCTCCATCAAAAAGTCCTCAACCTCCGGCGGAGTAGCTGCACCGCCGAACACCATAAAGCGCAACTGGCCTCCGAACGCTTCATAGAGGCGCTTGCCGGCAATCTTGTTGACCAGCTTGCGCGTGGCCGGCAGGCGGTAGAGCAGCTTGGAAGCGGCCTTGGCATTGATCTCGGCCAGAACTTTTTTCTTGTAGATTTTTTCCATAATCAACGGCACCGATAGAATCATGGTCGGTTTGATCTTGGCGACGGCAGGCAGCAGCGTCTGCGCCGTCGGCAGTCCCTTGATGTAATAGACCTTGGCGCCGACCATAAACGGCGTGATGAAACCGCAGGTACACTCGTAAGAATGCGACATGGGCAGGATGGATACCAGCCGGTCCTTCTCGCTGACGTCGATCATTTTGATGGCCGAGATGGCGTTCGAGATGATGTTCTTGTGCGTCAGCATGACGCCCTTGGAATGACCGGTCGTGCCCGAAGTGTAGAGTATTTCCAACAAGTCCTCTTCATCGACGTCAGTGCTGACGGGTTTGCCGTCCAACCCTTTGCCGAGTTCAACCATTTCATCAAAAGTAAGTACTTCTTTGTCCGGAAACGCTTCCAAAATGTTGTCCAGGAGGACAATGATTTTGAGGTCTTTAAACTTTTCATCGACGATTTTATGTGCCAGCTTGGAGGAAATAAAGATTACTTTTGATTCCGAGTTGCGCAAGATGTGATGCACTTCCGCCTTGTGAAAATCGGGCAGGATCGGCACATTGATGCAGCCCATTACGCCTGCCGCCAGATAGGCAACCGCCCACTGAGGACTATTTTCGCCCAGGATGGCCACGCGATCGCCTTTTTCGATGCCGAAATGGCGCAAAGCTTTTTGAATCGCCTTTGCCTGCTCGATCACATCTTTGTTTCGCAAAGGCTCCTCATCGACAAAGGAAAAAAGAATCTCGTCGGGATTCATCGTTTCCCGACGCCTAAAAACTTCCGTCAACGTCAATTTTGCCAAGTCTTTCATAATACTTTCTCCTGCTTTGGTCCTCACTCGATAGACCAATGTATTGAATTCATTTCGTCATGTCAAGCTATTTTGAATAGCATTCACTCGTTTGGATAAAAAAAACCGATGCCCTTTTGACACCGGTTCTTTTTTTCGAGCAGTAAGGACTATTCGTTGCGCTTTTCGTCGATGCGCGCGGCTTTTCCGGACAGCTTGCGGAGATAATACAACTTGGCGCGGCGGACCTTGCCTTCCCGTACGCGTTCGATCTTGGCGATACTCGGCGAATGAAGCGGAAAGATCCTTTCCACACCGACGCCGTTCGACACCTTCCGGATGGTAAACGTTTCGTTGATGCCGCTTCCGCGGCGGCTGATGACGATGCCTTGGAAAACCTGAATTCGTTCCTTATCTCCTTCAACCACCTTGACGTGTACATTCAACGTATCGCCGGCATGAAAGTCGGGAATGTCGTCCCGAAGCTGCGCCGCTGCAACTGCATTGACTTTGTTCATTGCTTTGCCTCCTGAGAGAAGCTTTATTCGTTTTTCATTTTTTTCAGATAGTTACGATAAATATCCGGTCTGCGCTTCCGCGTAATTTCGATCGATTTTTTCAGCCGCCATTCGGCGACGGCGCGATGGTCACCGGATAATAATACCTTCGGCACCTGCATGCCGCGAAAAATTTCAGGCCGCGTATAATGCGGATGATCCAGCAAATCGTCCTGAAAAGAATCCGTAACTGCCGAATCGATGTCGTTCAGCACACCGGGCAACAGTCTCGTGACGGCATCGATGACGCACATGGCTGCCACTTCACCGCCCGAGAGCACATAGTCGCCGACTGAGATCTCTTCACGCACAAAGGTGTCGATCACCCGCTGATCGATGCCTTTATAATGGCCGCACAGCAGAACGAGCGCCTTCCTCAGAGAGAGCTCCACGGCCTTTTTTTGTGTAAAGAGTTGGCCTGCCGGCGTCAACAAAGTGACCGGCACGCCATCGAGTTCATATTTGTTATAAACATCCTCTATGCAGCGGAACAAAGGTTCCGGCTTGAGGATCATACCTGCGCCGCCGCCGTACGGATAATCGTCGATCTGTTGATGCTTGTCCTCGGCATAGCGGCGCAGTTCATGCAGATATACTTTCAGCTCGCCTTTTGCGATCGCCCGCTTGATCATGCTCTCGCTTAAAAACCCGGAAAACGTTCCCGGAAAAGCGGTGATCACATGTATATCCACCCAAAGTCACTCCTTTCATTCGCTCAAAAGACCGTCGATCACCTCGACGATCATTTTTCTTTGCAGAAAATCGATCTGCCGAATGAACTGGGGAACATCGGGAATCAGAATCTCTCTGCCCTGCTCGTTTTCGATAACGAACAGATCTTGCGCCGGCAAATCGAGCAGCTCCTTCACTCGTCCGATATAGGAGCCGTCGGCTGTAAAGACGGACAGATCCACATATTCGTGGTAATAATGCACGCCGTCGGGCAAAGGCAGCGATTCGCTCTCGGGAATTTGAACATACTGATTGCGCAGGCGATCTGCCTGTTCAAAAGTGGTCAGCTCCTTCAAAGTCAGCAGAACGCTGCCGCCGCTGTATTGAACGCGCGCGATTTGAAATTCCTGATACAACGCCGCGTCATTGCCGATAAAGACTCTTTTGAGCAGGGTAAACCGCTTGGGATCATCCGTCAGCGGTTCTATTTTCAGCGCGCCGCGAACTCCGTGCGGTTTGATGATCCGCCCGATGATGATGAACTCCGCTGAATCGTCAGCGCCTTCAGGAAATTTGTTCATGAAAGCAGCGATCGCTTAGGCTTCGGCAGCAGGCTGCGCATCGGCTTCGGCGGCCGCCGATGCATCGGTCTTGACCGGCTCGGGAGCGCTCTTGCCGGTACCGCGCTTTTTCATGGCCAAAAGAGCTTCCCGTTTTTTCGCCTGCTGTTCCTTTAACGCTTCCCACTTTTTAAATTCCACCTCGATTTCTTCTTTGCTCAAGCCGCGCTTGATCAAATCGAGCTCGAACATAATGCCTTGGGAACGCAGCAGACTGCGCACCGTGTCGGAAGGCTGCGCACCCTGCAGCAGCCATTTCAGCGCAACTTCCCGATTGACCCTCACCTCCGGCGGATCCAAAAGCGGATTATAGGTGCCGATCAATTCCAAGTACTTGCCGTCCCGCGGCCTGCGGGAGTCTGCGGCAACGATGCGATAGAACGGCCGTTTTTTGCGGCCCATCCGGGTCAGTCTTAATCTTACCGCCAATTAAAGTGCCTCCTTTGATTAGAATCCCAGCGGCATGCGAAATTTGCCGCGATGCTTGAAACTTTTTATCATTTGCCGCATTGCCTCGTACTGGTGCAGCAGACGGTTGACTTCCTGAACCGTCGTGCCGCTGCCCGCGGCAATGCGTTTGCGTCGACTGCCGTTAATGATATGCGGTGAACGACGCTCTTCGCGCGTCATCGAGTTTATGATCGCCTCGGCTCTGATCAGTGCCCGATCGTCGATCTGCATGCCTTTAAGGGCTTTGCTTTGCATGCCCGGCAGCATGCCGAGTATATCCTGCAAAGGTCCCATCTTTTTCAGCTGCTGCAGGTTTTCAAGAAAGTCTTCGAGCGTAAACTGCTGATTGCGCAGCCGGCTTTCCAGTCGCGCCGCTTTTTCTGCATCGATGGCCTGCTGCGCTTTTTCGACCAGCGTGACAACGTCGCCCATGCCGAGGATGCGCGAAGCCATGCGCTCGGCATGAAAAAGCTCGAGCTGATCCGGCTTTTCGCCCACGCCGACGAACTTGATCGGCCTGCCGGTAACGGCGCGGATGGACAGGGCTGCGCCGCCGCGCGCATCGCCGTCCAGCTTGGTGAGCACAACGCCGGTAAAGTCGATGCGCTGCTTAAAGGCCAAAGCCGCATTGACGGCGTCCTGACCGGTCATGGCGTCGGCGACGAACAAAATTTCGCTCGGCGTCACCGCCTGCTTGATCGCCGCAATCTCGTCCATCATCTCATCATCGATGTGCAGTCGACCTGCCGTGTCGATGATCGCCACGTCATGCATGGTCTTACGGGCATGCACAACGCCGTTTTTTGCAATACGCACCGCGTCGTCTGTCGGTTCTTCATAAACGGCCATGCCGAGCGACTTGGCGATCACCCGCAGCTGGTCGACGGCCGCCGGACGGTAAATATCAGCGGCTACGAGCAGCGGATTGTGTCCCTTTTTGCGCAAATGCAGCGCCAGCTTGCCGGCAAACGTCGTTTTACCCGATCCCTGCAGGCCGCACAGCAGAATTGCGCTCGGGATCTCGTTTCCGATGCGGAGCGATGAATCCGTCGGGCCCATGAGCTTGACCAGTTCATCGTAGATGATCTTGATGATCATCTGTCCAGGCGTGATGCTCTTGAGCACCTCCTGGCCGACCGCCCGCGTCTGAACGTCTTCAATGAACTGCTTGACGACTTTATAGTTGACGTCGGCTTCTAAAAGAGCGCGACGAACCTCGCGCAGGCTGTCGGCAATGTTCTTTTCCGTCAGCTTGCCTTGACCGCGCAGATTGCGCAGAACCGTTTCGAGTTTTTCGCCGAGCTCCTGAAACACGCCGTCGTCCTAATGGCTGAGGTGCAAAGTCAATCAATTTAATCAAATAGAACGTTTTCCGCAAGCGATTTTTGCGGCGATAAGGTCAAACTAAACAAAGACCTTTAGGATTTCATCCTGAGCAAAGACGGGTAAAGGCAGGCGCAGATTGTTTTCGATCAGGACGATTCCCTCATCCGGCGGCGTCATGCGGCCGATTTCGGCCGTCGGAATGCCCCTTATGCGAAAAGCTCGTGCAATTGCATCAACCGACTGCGCCGGAACTGCAGCGAGGAGCGCGCCGGAAGCCAGCGTTCCGAGCGGATCCAGACCAAAGTGGTCGCATAGCAGCTTGCCTTCGGGCCAAATCGGCACCTTTTCGCGATAAACAACGGCGCCCAATCCGGCGGCTGCGGCCATCTCATGCACTGCAGTTGCCACTCCGCCTTCGGTCGGATCATGAAGGGCGTGAACTCGACCGGCGGCAAGAGCAGTCCGCGCCGCGGCAATGATCGATATGCCGGGGTCATAGAGAAAATTGCGGCACCGCTCGATAAACTCGCCGCCAAATGCCGGTTCGAGCTCCTTTCCTTTCTCCCGCGCAATAATCGAAACCGCTTCGATCGGAACGCCTTTAATCAGCAGCAGAACATCCCCAACTTTAATGTTTTTCTTCAGCAGAATGTTTTCCCGCGCCGCCTCGCCGATCATCTGGCCGACAACAATGGGACGGTCAAGCCCGGCAGTCACTTCCGTATGTCCGCCGCAGTAAACGATACCCTCGGCGCGGCAAACGCGGGCAATGTCGGCAAAGATGCGCTCGGCGTCGCTTTTTGTCGAACCTTCGGCGAGCAGGATCGACGCCAAAAACCATTTGGGATCTGCTCCCATACAGACGACATCGTTGGCGTTCACCCACACTGCATAAGCGCCTATGGCATCGGTAGCAAAGGTAATCGGATCGGTTTTGATGACCAAACAGCGGTCTGGCAGCTCGACTACCGCCGCATCCTCTCCCAATTGTGCGCCCTGAAGGATGCATCCGCCGGTTTGCGTATACTTGACAAGCAGTTCGCTGAGAAGCGGCAGGTCAAGCTTGCCGTTTTTCAGCCGTTGCGAAATTTCTTTTTCCGACTGCTCTTTCATTCAGTTGATTCGCAAAATTTATTCGTCGCACCACAATTAACGGCAAAGGGAGCGCTCCCCTTCTACCGAGGGCACTCGACCGGAGTTGTCGATCGGTTGTTTTGGTTTTTATTTGGCCTTAATATAGGCAGATCTGCTCAAATGAGCAAGAATGGAGGGTCGGATCTCCGACGGATTCCCTTTTAATGCAGAAAAAATTTCCAGAGATGGGTAAGGATAATTACTCTATGAGTTATGGAAACCAATGCTCAGATAAATTTTTCCCGCTTTTGCAGATTCAACAAGCCGGTGAGGATAAAAATGGCAACTGCAACAAGCTGGTAAATGCGGTTCTTGGTAATGACGTCCTGCCAAACCAGATCGCTCACATTTTGCGGTTCGGCAAAGGGGTTCAAAAAAAGGTTCCATTTGCTTTCCGCGAGGTTGCCGCTCAGGACCCAAAAAATCAGAGCGGTAATGATTACCATGACGGCAGTGCCGTAGCCGTTTTTAACGGTAGTAGACAGAAAAAAGGCAAATGCACCGAAAAAACCGACGGGCACCATAAGCTGCATCACCATCTGGAAAATCGGGAAGCGAACCAGGCTGATCGTGCTAAAGAGCGCCAGAAGGCTCAACAGCGCCGCAACGATCAAAAACATAAGGATTAACCGCACCAGCCACACTTTGTAGCGATAGTTCGGGATACCGAAAAGCACTTCGATGATGCGCGCATCGACGTCGTTCTGCAGACCGAACACGGCCGGATAAAAGATCACCAGCAGTCCCGGTACGAGCAGCCAATAATAGATCGTGGCTCTTGTCGGGTGCACGTTCGGATCAAAAAGACTGAGAAGCACAACCAACAAGAAAAATAGTGCTGCGGCAATGAGAAAGTAGATAAACTTGTTCGAAAAGACGATTTTGAGATTGTATCGAACAGACCGAAACAGGATAATCATCATGTTTTTTAACGTTTTCTTTTTCGACATCGAATTGACTCCAGCGAAAGAATCAGCTTTCTTTTTCCTTCAGAAGGTACAGATACGAATCTTCGAGCGTCGGCGATACGGGTACGGCGTCCGGCCGCGGCGGCTGATCGGCGAGACAGCGGACTCGAACAGCGCCGTCGGCCCGCATGTGGTGAACGACCAAGAATTGCCGCGACACTTCATCGAATTCGGACGGATTTACGTTGAACTGCCAGACATGGCCGTCCGCCAGCGCCGCCATTTCAGCCGGCGTTCCCCAATATTTCAGCTTTCCTTTGTGCAGAACGGCCACTTGGTTGCAGGAACTGGAGATGTCCTCGATGATATGCGTCGAAAAGACGACGATGCGCTCACGGCTCAGCTCGACCAACAAGTTGCGGAAGCGGATTCGTTCGCGCGGATCGAGGCCGGCCGTCGGCTCGTCGACGACCAAAATGCGCGGCAGATGCAAAAGAGTCATGGCGATGCCGATGCGCTGCTTCATGCCGCCCGAGAACGAGCCGATCTTGTCGTTTCGACGCTCCGTCAAATGCACGGCCTCGAGCACTTGATCGATTCGTCGTCGACGCTCCTCGGCATCATGGATGCCTTTGAGGATGGCTTGGTAATCCAGAAACTCCTGCGCCGTCATGTTCTCATATGTGCCGAATTCCTGCGGCAAATAACCGATCAGTCCCTGAAACTCTTCACGATACTCCTGAAGATCGTTGCCGTTGATATAGATCTTGCCCATGCTCTGCTCGAGGATACCGCAGATGATGCGCATGAGCGTCGTTTTACCGGCGCCGTTGGGACCGAGCAGGCCGAACATGCCGCTGCCGATCGTGAGGGAGACTCCGTCCAGAGCGCGGAACGGCTTACGTCGCTTGCCCAGGACAGGAATAATTTGAACGAAGCGATAAAATCCTCGGCGCAGACGGGCAAAGCGTCCTTCGATGCGGGCGATGTTGATCTGCTCGCGATGCAGCCGTTCGGAAGTTGCATAGATTACCAATGCGGCGAACCACAGAACAACGACCACGGCCGTTGCGCCGATGGCCCGCCAACGCCAGTAAAAGAACAGGCAGTTAAAGAATGGAATCCCCCAATACAGCAGGCGGTCAAC
>JAPDPN010000018.1:0-35884 GCA_034506455.1 Candidatus Zhuqueibacterota bacterium
GCGGCGCTCGGCGGAACAGTCTATTGACGAAAGGCGGTGATCGGTATCGCTACAAAGAACCTTTTAATCCGCGGCGGCGCGGATTTTAGCAGACTGAAAAAAGAGCTTCAGAACACACAGCAAAAAATCACTTCGTTTGCACAACGCGTAAAGAGCTCATTAAACGTTGTCGGTGCGACGGTGGCGACTGTGGGCGCGGCAATCGGAGCCGGATTTATGTTGTCCCCGGCAATTAAGGATGCGGCCAAATTCGAGGCGCTGATGGGCACGTTGAGCGAGACGCTTGGCGACAGCATGAAGGATTTCATCAAATGGCAAAACACCGTCGGGGCATCGCTTGGGTTCTCGAAACTCCAATCCGCTGAACTAGCGAATACGTTATCGCTGAACTTTAAACAGATTGCCACAAGCCAGCAAGATTTGATGGAAAAAACAACGAAAATGATGGAAGCGGCGGCCATTATCGCCAACAAACGCGGGATGAGTATGGCCGAAGTAGCGGACCGCATCCGGTCTGCGATGAACCAAGAGGCGGATGGCGCAGATGAGCTCGGAGTCAATGTGCGTGTAGCGGCAATCCAAGCTTCCAATGCGTATAAAACCATGGCCAACGGCGTTCCATGGGAACAGCTGAGCACGAACATGCAGAAAACCATCTTATATCACCATATCCTCGAATCGGTGAGCACGAACCTTGGAAACACGTTGCAGAACAACACAGCAATGAAAATGGCTGTGTTCACTGCATCTTTGAACGATGTGAAGTTGGCCTTGGGACAAGCTTTCCTCCCAATTTTAAACGTTGTTCTTCCTGTTCTGACTGCGTTTATGCGAAAGATCGAAGCGGCATTTCGATATGTCGCCGCCTTCACGCGAGCGCTCTTTGGTTTTTCGTCGGACACAAAACAACAGTCCAATCAAATCAGAGTATTTCAGCAGCAAACTGCCGCAACGAATAAACAAACATCAGCTGTCACCGGATTAGGGAACGCTTTATCCAACCTTTCAAAAGTGAATGACCGGGTAGCAAAGAGTACAGAGAAAGCAGCTAAAGCCCGTAAAAAAGCACAAGGCTCGTTGGCTGGTTTTGACGAGATTAATAACATCAAAACAAGTTCATCGGACGCCGAAACTGGAGGTTCAAGCGGATCGGGAGGAAGTGGCGCCGGCGGAGGACTAGGGGGAGGAGCTGGCGCGCCGGTATCAACCCCCATTTTTGATGCAGGGCAAAGCGAAACGGCGCTGGGGAAAGTAAGCAAAAAGGTTCAAGAATTCGCGAACAAAGTAAAGAGGTTTTTCCGACCGATCGCTGAAGCGTTTAAAACAGCATGGGAAGAAGTGTCTCGTTACTTCAAAAGCAAGGTGCAAGAGCTGATTCAGTTTTGGAGAAAATATGGCGGCCAATTTATTCAAGCCTTAAAAAATATTTGGTCGTTCCTGAAACCAATTGTGTCATGGTTGGTCGGATTTATATGGGATTCGATTAAGGGCTTGATTGATGGTGTGATACAGTTTTTTGAAGGGCTGATTAAGTTTATCGCCGGGGTGTTCACCGGCGACTGGAAAACAGCTTTCGACGGATTAAAAGACATGGTGATCGGTGTGCTTAAGGCCGTTTGGAACTTTTTCAACCTCACATTAATCGGGGGCATTAGAAAAGGGATTTTGGTTCTTGTGAAAAACTTTATCAAAAAGCCCTTTTCAAGCTTATTAAAATTCTTCAAGGACATCGGAGAGAAGATGGCTGCTGGCGTCCAAAAGCCGTTTTCCAGTGTTTCTCGTTGGTTCACGGAAAATGTGGCCCAAAAGATTGTGAATGCGTTTAACGATGTCAAGAACGCTATTGCTCAAAAAGCAGAAAACATTTGGAATGCAGTCAAAGACAAGTTCAAGAACGCCTATTCATGGTTTGTTGACAATGTTGCGAAAAAGCCAATGGAGGCGCTCAACAATTGGAAGGCGTCTATCGCGAAATCGGCAGAAAATGTATGGAATGCCATTAAGGACAAATTCAAAGATGTTTATACATGGTTCGTTGAAAATGTCGCGAAAAAACCGATGGAGGCATTTAACAATTGGAAAAGCTCGATCGCCAACGCGGCATTGAATGTGTGGAATGCGATCAAGGAAAAATTCAGCAACGCCTATGATTGGTTCAGAGACAATGTGGCCAAAAAGCCGATGGAAGCATTCAACAACTGGAAGACATCCATCGCCAATTCGGCATTGAATGTGTGGAATGGCATCAAAGAAAAATTTAGAGGCGCTTATGAGTGGTTTCGTGACAATGTCGCGAAAAAACCAATGGAGGCGCTCAACAATTGGAAATCAGCAATCGGCAACGCGGCATTGAATGTGTGGAATGCGATTAAAGAGAAATTCGGCAGTGCTTATACGTGGTTTAAAAACAATGTTGCAGATAAAATCGCACAAGCGCTATCTAAAATCAAAGACGCATTCAAAAAGGGAATCGGCGACGGTCTGAAAGCCGTCCTAAACCAGTTTATCAGCCTATTTAACAACACGATCGATAGCTTTAATAAATTCAAAGACCGAATTCCGATCATCGGCAAAAAAATTCCCGACATCCCGAAAATCCCGAAGCTTGCACAAGGCGGTTATGTAACTGCCAACAATCCGATGCTGGCGATTGTCGGCGACAACCGGACACAAGGGGAAATCATCGCGCCGGAAGGGAAAATCTACGAACAAGCATATCGAGCGATTTCTGATGCTCTCGCTTCACTAGATGGAATGGGAGCTAACCAACCGATTGAACTGACGATTAATCTCGGTTCAACAAGAATTTTTAAAGAGATCATAAACGGCATCAATAAAGTGCAACGTCAATCCGGGAAAACCCTTATCACTGTATAAAGGGGTGATGCTATGCTGAAAATCAATGGAGTCAGCATAAAAGCCCCATCCTCATTTAAGGTAGACATCATGGACTTGGATGGGGAGGCGACGCGAAATGCGAAGGGTGAGCTCATCCGTGACCGAATTGCTGTAAAACGAAAAATCGAATGCGAATGGCCAGCGCTGACTATGTCGGAAATATCGACTATTCTTCAAGCTGTGAAGGACATATATTTTCAGCTAGAGTATCCCGACCCCATGGCAGGAACGACCATCACGAAAACATTTTATGTGGGTGACCGCTCTGCGCCGATGTATCGAAACGTGAACGGGAATATCTTATGGGAAGGGTTATCGATGAACTTCATCGAGAAGTAGGTGGTTGGTCATGTATAATGTGTCAAGCGGTTTTAAAACGGCAGTAAAGCAACATTCTCGGGTATTAGGAGCAAAGGTGGTGATCAACAACAATACGTACTACGATGACAATATCGTGGAAATGGTGTATGAAGACACGTCCAATTCGTCAGAGGCATTTAGTGTTGGGGACGTGTCTTCTGCTATTTTGAATTTGACTGTAACCGGAGTCAACGAGACGTTTGAAACGGCGGTCATCATGCCATACATCGGAGTGAGTGTGAGTGGGACATTAGAATATGTCCCGCTTGGCGTTTTTTACGTGGATAATGTAGACAGAAAAAAAGATGTCACGAAACTCACTTGCTACGACGGGATGATTAAGCTTGAAAAGGGCTATTTCAGCAGTCTCACCTATCCAGCCACGATCACAGCTGTCATGAATGAGATATGCACACAGGCCGGCATACAGTTTTCTGGAATGCTCCCGAACTACTCGCTTCAAACGAAGCCGGAAGGATATACACTTCGGGAGATGGTCGCTCTTATTGCTTCTATGTGCGGTGGATTCGCGAAGTTCGACCGAACCGGCAAGCTGACAATCAAGTCATACACAACGATAACAGAATCCGTCACGGCCGACCAATATATCGAATACGCCAAGAAAAAAGATAGCGTGTATAGAATTGATAAAGTAACGTGCCAAGTTGGTGATAGTACACTCAGTAAAGGGACACTCTCGGCGGGCGGCAGTGAAGTGACATTTGAAAATCCGTTCGTAACGGACGCCGTCCTAACGGACATCTATAATAAACTAAATGGGTTTCAATACATGCCGCTATACGTGAAATTCAACGGCAATCCGGCACTGGAATGCGGCGACATCATTACCTTTACGACAATTGACAATCAGACATATAGTATTCCGATTATGTCACATCGATTGACATATAGTGGCGGTTTAATCGGCGAGATTGAGTCGGTCGGTGAAACGCAGAACAGCAACCAGTTTAGCAGCAGTGGCTCGTTGGCGCAGAAAGTCGATCGCGTAGTATATGAACAAGCAATTATCAATGACGCGATAGTGAATAGCTTAAATGCCACGAATGCTCGGATTGACAACCTACGTGTAACGACCGCGATGATTGACGACTTGGCTGTAACGACAGCCAAAATTGCTGATGCGGCGATAACGAACGCGAAAGTAGCGAATGCTTCGATTGATAATGCGAAAATCGCCAATGCCGCAATTGGTACAGCGCAAATCCAAACAGGTGCAATTACCAATGCTCTCGTCGCGAATGCGGCGATTCAAACAGCGAATATTGCAGATGCCTCCGTTACTAATGCCAAAATACAAGACGGAGCGATTACTAATGCCAAAATTGCCAATGCAACAATAGGAACAGCGCAGATTTCCGATGCAAGCATCACAACAGCGAAAATCGTTGACGGGTCGATTACCAATGCAAAAATCGCTAATTTGGCTGTCGATAATGCCAAAATCGCGGATGCAAGCATTACAAGTGCAAAAATCCAAGACGGTTCAATCACTAATGCTAAAATTGCAAATGCAACGATTACAGGTGCTAAGATTGCGAATGCGACAATTACAGGAGCGAACATCGCAAATGCGACCATCACAGGAGCGCACATCGCTAGCGCTACGATTGATACAGCGAACATCAAAGCTGGCGCAATCACAACCGCACTGATTGGTACAGGTGCTGTTGGTACAGCACAAATTGCGGATGGTTCAATTACAGACGCAAAGATTGTTTCGTTGACCGCTAACAAAATTACAGCAGGTACTATTAACACTGGACAGGTAACCATTCAAGGTACGAACGGGAAATTGAAAATAGCAGGCAACCGATTACAAGTGTTCGATAATCAACCAACACCTGTCGAACGTATTTCACTAGGAGATGTCAATGGCGATGGTACTGTTTATGGTTTAAAGGTGAGGGGTTCAGACGGAACAACCGTACTATACGACCATAACGGAGTGTATTCTGCTGGCATTACGGATGGGGCTATTACAAATCCAAAAATTTCAAGTGGAGCAGTTGATAACCGAGTGATTGCCGTAAATGCAATCACAGCTGACAAAATTGTCGCAGGCACAATTACAGGCGATAAAATCGCGTCTAACACTATTACGGCAAACAATATTGCGGCAAACACTATCACCGCAGGAAGTGCTATTATAGCTGATGGTGCAATTACATCGGTAAAAATCGCCGACGCAAGTATTACATCGGCGAAAATCGCTAATCTTGCAGTAGGTACAGCGCAAATCCAAGACGGTGCGATTACAAATGCGAAGATTGCGAACGCGGCGATAGATAGCGCTAAGATTGCAGACGCGGCGATTACCAACGCCAAGATCGCTGATTTAGCGGTGGATAATGCGAAGATCGCTAATCTTCACGGGTCAAAGATTACGGCAGGTACAGTCACAGCCGATAAGCTGAGCGTTAATAGTTTATCGGCGATTAGCGCGAACCTTGGAACGGTGACGGCCGGGACGATACGGGGAGTCACCCTAGAAAGCGTAACGGGTACGTTTTCCGGTCAGCTAACATCGGCTCATCTTATAATTGGGCCCGAATCTCCGAATATCCCGTGGTATGATGATTCGTCACTAGCTGTAGAACTGAAAAACCCTATTAGGATCACGGATGGGGTTTTTGATTGGGGTCCATCGCTATTTATAAAGGTCGGCAATAGTGCCGCCTACTTTGAGGGTTTAAATGTAACATTTGAAAACGGATTGCAGGTATACGGTGGGCTGTATAATGACGGAAATATAACGATCGGTGCGAATGCTGGACACATCCAGCTTGTTGAGAGCGATAATAACAACAAGAGATGGCATATCGAAGTAAACAACGGTGCTTTCAATATCGTCGAAACGAATGTGGCTGTTCGATTACAATTGACCACTGGTGGGGGACTCATCATCAATTGGTTAAACGCAACGGGGGATATAAACTTTAGTAATTACACCGGTCGTCTTGTCAACGATAGCGGATACGGTTATTTGCAGACGACAGGTTCGGAATACCGGGTAACGCAATATAAAAGCACGACGTATATCCCGATTCGTGCATCGTCTTTCCCAACCGGTTCGCTTGCCGAATACAAACAAGACATACACGAATGGCAAGAGTCGGCACTTGAGAAAATCCGAAGCGCAACCATCTATGAGTACCGGCTGAAATCAGAAGTAGAGGCAGGAAAAAATCGCTGGCGTCAAGGACTTGTCATCGGCGACGGATTCAGCACACCGGAGGGTGTTATTGACGGCGACGGAGTAGAACAGTACCTCATGAACGCATGGAGTTGGAAGGCGATACAAGAATTGGCGGATGAGGTTGACCGACTGAAACAAGCAATCGAGATACTGAAAGGAGACGTCTCGCAATGAACGTAAGCATGGAAATAGTTATCAATGAATTAACCGCACAGATCGCAAATCTCTCGCGTGAACGCGCCGTACTCGCGGCGCTAGTAGCGCAGTATCAAAAAGAATTAGAAAAAGCTAAACAAGAGTTAGAGAAATTAAAACAAGAAAAGGAGGATGATCGCAATGAAAATTAAAATCGTTGAACACGGTGGCGAGGAACATATCACGGAAGTCGAGAAATTTGATGCAAAGGCGTTGTATAAAGAAATCCGGTCAGCGCAAAACCACGACACACCGGACTATATCGTAGTGATTGGGGATGTCATTATCGATGCGCGTAGCGTGAAAGCTGTTGTGCCTGTACGCGATTAGGAAAGGAGAGGTTGTCTTGGAACAGCGCATCACAAAACTTGAAACGGACGTGGATATGCTACGGTCGGACATGGTTGATGTAAAGACCCGTCTCGCAGTGGCAGAAAGCAACATTAAAGACATGCGCGAGGACATCGGAACGATCAAAAACAACACAACATGGATTTTGCGGTTGATTATCGGCGGCATCGTGGGAGCGGTGCTGTCTTTTATTATTCGAGGAGGGATTCAGTAATGGAACAAATCTTGTCAATTGAGTTCACGGCGTATGTCGCGCTAGCCGTTCTGCTGTACGCTATCCGACAAGCAGCCAACATCCCGAACCGCTATATCCCGATTGTCGCGGTTGTGCTGGGCGTGGCATTCTCGTCATTCGAGAGCCGCGCTTTTTCCTTTGACGTGCTGATCGCGGGACTGAAATATGCACTGTATGGCATTGGGTCGGTGGCGGCAATCAAGTATGCGATTGAAAAGGCGGAAGGAGATGGACAATGATGTGCATGACGTACCATGAACGGAATATGCAAAACCTTGAGAAACTCGCTCCCCGCACCAAAAAGGCGGCGATGGAATGGTATAAGTGGTGTGAGGAAAACCATATCGATATCTTGATTTATGAAACCATCCGCACAGAGGAACAACAACGGGAAAACGTGAAAAAAGGCGTCTCACAAACGATGCGGAGTTATCACCTTGTCGGACAAGCTCTCGATTTTGTGCCAATTGTCAATGGAAAAACTGATTGGAACGGGTACGACCGACCGGAAATTCAAAAAGCGATCGCGAAAGCCAAGGAACTGGGCTTCACGTGGGGCGGCGACTGGAAAACGTTCAAGGACATGCCACATCTCCAATACGACAAGGTGGGCTACGGGCAAGACACAGAGAAAGTGGATGACGTGAAAAAGATTGCGCCGGAAACCAAAACGATCGTTCCGTATCCAGGAAAGCCGCTGAAACTCGGCTCAAAAGGCAAGGATGTCGAACGGATTCAGCGTGCTTTGAAAATTAAAGTAGATGGTGTGTTTGGCAAACAAACAGAAACCGCGGTCAAAGCATATCAGAAACGGAAAGGGTTGGTCGCCGACGGGATTGTAGGAGAAAAGACGTGGAACATCCTCTTTTGACACCCCGCCTTTTAGGCGGGGCTTATTTTTTTGAACCAATTCACGAAAATTATGGTATTATGTCTTTGAAAAAAATAAAAGGGGGATGAAAAAATGAAAAGAACAACAGAAATGATCCTTGGCATTATTGGGGCGCTGATTGGGTTTGGTGGAGCGTTTTTTGCGCTGTTCATGGGGACGCTCGATTCAGCATTTAATGGATCGAGCGAGTTGAATGGGCTAGGCGCGGGAGCATTTATCTTTTCCGCCACTGGCTTCATCGGGGCAATCGTTGTCAAGTTTAAAGCAAAGCTTGGCGGTTGGATCATGCTTATCAGCGGAATTGCTATTCTCATCTCGATCAGCTTGTTCGGTGTTATCCCTTTGTTGTTCCTTGGTGGTGCCGGACTGATGGGAATATTAAGAAAAGACAAATTGCAAAACGTATCCAGTTGATGTGAGAGGGCCTACCCAAAGCGGGTAGGCTCTTTTTTTATCCATATCTCATTGATCGGCATTCCGAGCTCCTCACAAATCGTGTATGCCACTTGAAAGGAGGGCAACGAGTGGTTATTCACAATAGCGCTCAGTGCAGCCTGGCTGATCCCGATCTTCTTTGCGAAATCCCCTTGTTTAATACCCCGTTCCGCAAATATTACTTTCAACCGGCATTTAAACTCCATTTTTTATCCCCTCGTAAAAAAGATAACCAATACAAAACTTTTTTAACCGGACAAGATATAAAGGACACGCCTTTCCTCATACCCTTTTACCATACTCCGTTTCCTGCTCGTTTTCCTGCAAATATCGCTGAAAAAAAGCAAAAACCGCGATCGCGGGAATAGCAACGGGAATGGAGGGTTGGCGAAAAAAAACTTATTTCACAACCCGAAAAGGAGGGTGACAAGTATGTTAGAAGTCGTCGGAGGCGGATTGATTCTTGTGGGAATTGCCTTCGCGGAAAACCGTGGTTGGTTGGACAGGGAGAAGGTTGGTTTCATCGTCAACGTGGGTATGCAGGCGGGAATATGCGGGAGCTTGCTCTACTTCATCCATAAGCTGTCCATTTGGTTCTTATGATGTCTACCCTCGCATATTCCCCCACAGAACACGGGTGAGCAGGTTCGTGTTCCTGTATTCTATTGTATACCCAAGCTATCGGGAATATACCCGGTGATTGGGATAGTCTTTCTCTTCAGGGGTGATGTTTATGCTTGAATTTTTTCTCCTCCCTCTCACGGTGGGGGCAGCGGCCGTCGCATTCGGCCGACGGAGGCAAGGAGATTATGAGCGTGATATAGAAACCGCCTTTAAACACTTAAAAGTGGGTACAACCGTCCGCGGTGAGCACGTCTATCCGAAGCTCGTCGCAAAAGAGAAAAAAGACTTGTACACCCGATATGTGTACCGTGTTCCACTGGGATTGACTAAAAAGACGCTTGAACCAGTTAAGGAAGTGCTGGAAGCAACGCTCGACCGATATGTGGAAGTGACGTTCAAAAAGTGGCTGTACATTGACGTGTTTCACCGTGAGATTCCGGAAAAAGTGCTGTATAAAGATGTGCCGGATCAAAAAGGCTGGGTGATCCCGTTAGGCTTGAATGAAAAAGGTTGGCACTTCCATGACTTCGATAGGACTCCACACTGCACGATAGCGGGAACAACGAGGTTTGGCAAAACAGTTATGCTAAAAAACATCATGACGTATCTCATTGAACATCATCCTGACGACGTTGAGTTTGTCGTGCTCGACATGAAAGGTGGGCTAGAGTTCGGAAGATATAAAAATCTGAAGCAGGTCGTAGACGTCGCTAGCAACCCCGTAGAGGCGTTTCAATCGCTAGGTAAGGTAAAAGTATTCACGGAGCAACAAGAAGCCTTATTCAAGCAAAATGGATGGTCTAACGTGGTGAATACACCGATTCAGAAGCGCCTGTTTGTCATCGTAGATGAAGGGGCGCAACTCGCGCCCGACCGTTTCATGACGAAGGAGCAGAAGGATATGCTTGCAGCGTGCCAGCACACGCTTGGGGAAATAGCAAGAATCGGCGGCGCGCTGGGCATCCGTCTCATCTTTTGCACGCAGTATCCAACCAGCGACACACTTCCACGACAAGTGAAGCAGAACGCAGACTTGAAAATCACATTCCGCCTGCCGACTGGCTATGCCTCGCAAGTGGCTATCGACGACTATGGAGCCGAGGAATTACCGTCCGACATAAAAGGGCGGGCGATCGTCAAGACGCATGAGAAAATGATCGTACAAACGCCCCTTGTTGACGATGACGAAATGATGAAGCGATTGGAGGTGCACTTCATTGAAAAGCCGGAGCACCGAGAAGTTGACCGAACGTCAACTCAAGATTTTATACACTTTGAATAGCCTGCAAGCCTTATCGCGATCGCAAATACAGCATATGTTTGAGCTGGGAAGCAAACGCAACGCAAATCGTGTTTTGCACGGGATACGAGACTACACGCACACCAAACGGATCGGCGAGGACGTGTATTATCTCAACAAGTGCGGCGCTGATTTGGTGGGTGGAGAAGCGACAATTCGCCGCAACAGCCCGCTTGAACACATCGTCATGCGAAATGACATCTATATTTTTTATCACTATCCGAACGATTGGAAAGCGGAAGCAAAGACACGCTGGAAAGAAGGCGGCAAGGAATACAGCGTTGTGTCCGATGCTAGGTTTACGTACCAAGGAAAGATGTATTTTCTAGAAGTTGACATTACTCAAAAGATGGTTGAGAACAAGCGGAAAATCGAACGCTATGCTTACTTATTCCGGTTTATACAGCGACAGCAACTCGGCGAGCCTGTTTTGTTGTTCTACACTGTATCACCGACGAAGAAACGTCAAATCGAAGCGATCGCCAAGGAGTACGGCGTGACTTGTGAATGTTTACTGAAAGCGTGAAGGAGGAGAAAGCATGATTGACATTTTGGTGAAATTGTTGTTATTGCAAGCGACAGTCGCGGATCACCGACTGCAATATGCAATGATAGAAGCGGATGACGAACGGGAACGGGCGTTTATCAGCGGCGTATTGGCTGCATTGGAGTTTTTCGAAGATGCAATCGAAGAAGTGATGGAAGCGTAGAAAAGAAGAAAAGAAGGCGGAGTGATCCGCCTTTTTGCGCTTGCCCTATTATTACATTCGCTAATCCGAAAGTAACAATAAATAACATGCACAATCAGTTAAATTCGATATTCGAAATGAAAATCTCGCGTTTCCTATATTGGTTAGGCCGTTCTGACGATGCATGGACAGAAAATTCCTTAATATACATCCGAATGCATTCTTTTTTCTCTTCTTCCGTCAGAAAAGCCCAGTTTTCTAAAAAGTGAGAAATGATCGCGGCGATCAATTCAGGAGATTTCTGTTCTTCTGCCGATTGTGCTTTTAAATCTTCATATCGCTGCTGGAGCGTTTTTTCTAATTCATTATCCTTTTTGGTCAGCTCTCTCAAATCATCCAGTGTAATCACTTCATTCGCATACGCGACTTGCCATTTCCGTTTCCGTTTCTTGATTTGTTCCAACTGATGTTCAATAGCTTTCATTTCTTCTTGGATGCTGTCCTGTTTCTCCATCGCGGCGGCAACCTCAAGCGAAACGGCGTCATCGCGATATTGAGAAAGAAATTGAACCAGCGTTGACTCGATGTCAGCTTCATTCAGGAGTGGCATATCACAAGCGCCGGTTATTTTATTGATGCACACATAGAGCTTATAATGAAATTGTTTTCCGTTGAGAACTTTATAATTAGCCTTCCCGTTCATCCAAGCGCCGCAACGACCGCATTTCATCACGCCGGAAAAAAGATAGGTGCTGGCATTTCGGCGTGGATGTTTTCCTCTTCGAGATTCCCTTGATTTTTGAGCCTGCTCAAATATTTCTCTGCTGATAATCGCCGGCATAAAACCTTGGTGAACTTCTCCCATGTAACGAATGTTGCCTGTGTAGGCAGGGTTCTGTAAGATGTCGCGAATGACTTTACCTGTCCATTCATTCCCGTTTCTTGTGCGCCGGCCCATTCTGTTCAATATCCCCGCAATTCTGTGATCGCCTTTCCCAGACAGATATAGATCGTAAATCAATCGAACCGTTTTCGCTTCCTCTTCATCAATTTCCAAGTTATCCCCTTCTTCTCCCTGTCGGTATCCGTAAGGCGTACGCCCTCCGTGCCAACCCCCTTCTTTCACCTTCTGATACAACCCGATTTTAACTCTTTCACCGATGTTTTCTCGTTCCCACTGGGCAAGTGCGGCGACGATTGTGATGAACATACGCCCCATCGCTGTCGTGGTATCGTAAACTTCAGTGGCTGATTTGAATTTGCAATTGTGTTTTTCAAATATTTCAAGAAGCTTGTACAAATCCAGGACAGAACGAGTCAGGCGATCCAAACGATATACGAGTACACAATCGATTAATCCCTTTTGAATATTTTTAATCATCCGTTTCATTTCCGGTCGATTCAAGTCCTTGGCGCTGTACCCGTCGTCAATATAAAAATCCTCTATCTCCCATCCTTGTGAAAGACAGTATGCTTGAAGTTTGCTTTTTTGCGCGGCGATGGAATACCCCTCCCGCGCTTGATCCTCTGTACTGACGCGGATGTATAGTGCGGTTCTCATGATCGTTCCCTCCTAAAAAAGATGGGCGAGCCGTCGCCCGCCCTCTAAATTCCTAGCGCTAGAAATTTAGAACTACCTTTTTCAACTTTCCTATAATTCTAACATTCTTCGTATCTTCCGGCCGGACGACAATTGGTTTGTACGCCGGATTTTCACTTTGGAGAATGATAGAACCATCTGCTTTATATACCCGTTTCAAGACGATTTCATCATCAATCAACACGGCGGCTATTTCACCATTATCCACGTCATTTTGGCGGCGGATAAGGAGCAAATCGCCGTCCATGATTCGGGCGCCGATCATGCTGTCTCCTTTTGCCCTGGCAAAGAAGTACTCTCCGCCATCAATCCATTCTGCCGGGACAGGCTCGTACGATTCAATTTCTTCATATGCAATAACCCCATTACCGCACGACACCTTTCCCACAATAGGAAGCATAAAGAAAGATAAGCGTTTGTCTTTCGGCGGAAAAAAATCATCAATACTCACTCCGAATATTTCGGACAACTTGAACAAAACGTCTTGATTCGCTTTTCGTTCTCCGATCTCGTACCGGCTGACCGTTTGTTTGGTTGTATTAAGTAAATCAGCCAATTCTTCTTGGCTCATCCCTTGTTTTAGGCGAAACTCCTTTATTTTTTCACCCACATATTTCTGAAGATTCATATTTTCACCTCCTTTCTACGTAAACAATGTATCATAAAAGTCACCATTTTGGAATGATAAATCTAAAAAAATAACAAAAATACTTTACTTGTCACCGAAATGGTGATATTATTGAATCAGGAGGTGAGGGAAATGCAAGAAAAGCTGCTAGTATTACGAAAGAAAAAAGGGATTACTCAAAGAGAGATAGCGTCCTATTTAGGTATATCCGTTAAGGCTTATAGCATGAAAGAACGAGGGGAGCGCCAGTTTACCCTCGATGAGATGTTTAAATTGCGCGATTTCTTCGATATGCGAATTGAAGATATTTTTTTACCTCGCAGTCACCAAAATGGTGACAAAAGCGCGTAAGACAAAGGAGGTTAGCCGATGACCATAATCCGTACTGAAGAATGGAACGGGCACTCAATCCGGTTTGTCGAAAACGGCGCTTGCGATTGGTGCGCAGTGCTGGCTGACATATCGAATGCGCTAGGGTTGCAAACAGCGGCGGTTGCAAGACGTTTAAGGGCCATAGAAAAACAAGTGAAAAAGGATGTGATTTCAAGTCACACCCTTCCGACGAATGGCGGGCCACAAAAAATGACGATCGTGAATGAGTACGGGATATATGAAGCGATAAACCAAAGCCGTAAAAAAGAGGCGATCGAGTTTAGATTTTGGATATACGATGTTCTAAAAACACTCCGCGAAGCGTCGGGGCTTGAGGGGTTCCAAATCTTCCGCATGTTAGATAAAGATCATCAAAAAGAAATGATGCGGAAACTCAAAGAATCGCTCAGCCGACCGGAACAGGTTGACTATATCAAAGCCAACACGATCGCGAACAAAGCGGTTTCCACAAAATATGGATATCCCAAAATGGTCAAGAAAGATGAGATGACACCAAGCATGTTGATTGACCGCCAACAGATTTTGGAGGATGTCGTCAATCTCATGGCGATCAAGGAACGGTTTGGCCTCGACATTTCGGTCAGCAAAACGATTTATGGAAAGTACATTTCGTGAAAGGGGTGGTACGTAAATGAACCAACCATCCAAAGAAACCATGAAACGCATCTATACATTTTTTATGCGTACATCCGTCCCGAGAATCCTCGCCGCAATTGAACGCGGCGAGCTGGTTTGGGAAAACGGAAAACTTGTGAAGAAGGAGGTGAACCAACATGCCGAAACTCCCCAGCGCGTATGATTTCGATACACTCGAAGCCGCGATCGCATTCTACACCCGTACCGTCGCAGAAGTGATGAAAAACCGCGACCGGAGCATGCATGACGAACTCATGCGGTTCAAACGCGAGTTGCACGAGCGCATTGACAAGGAATATGATCCGTCTGCCCTGTGAGGGGCGTTCCTTTTACGGTGAAAATGGACAAGCGGGGTGAAATAGTGAACAGACAAAAGAATGGATACAGAAATCTGTTGGTGCTAGGACGAAATCTAAAGGCTGGCGCCAAATACGAACCGGAAGAGATTATAGCGGCAATCAGTTTGATCGAAGAGCAATTGTTGTGGACGCCTGTAGAAGATTTCTTTCGTCTATTTCCGCCAATTAAACGATACACCGATGACGAGACGTGGGATTATAAAAGCACTTTGAAAATGATTGAGGAAGATTTAGGCGAGCGCTTCGGCAAGGGGGATTTTCTGAACCTGCTTATGATGGGGTGTTATGAGAACCCGTTTGTTCACAGAGTTGGGATAGCGTTCATGAAGGCCACGTCGGAGTTGTACCGCAAGAAAACGGGAAAGTCGCTTTTAGAAGAAGCGATGAAACGTCTTTTCCTTCGATGAATGGAGGGGTTTTATTGAGCAACGAACTAGCCTTATCCAATGATTTGACTGTAATTACAGCCGAAATCAACAGCTATAAAAACATGGCTGGACAAGCCATTTTCGAGATCGGACGGCGGTTGAAGCATGTCAAAGAAAACGATTTGACGCATGGACAGTGGGAAAAATGGCTACGTTCGATAGGTTTTGTACCGCGAACCGCACAAAGATTTATACAGGCATACGAACAACTTGGAAATACGACGACGTCGTCGCTTTTGCCTAGCGGAAAAATATTCGAGATAATCCAACTTCCTTCCGACATTGACCGCCAACAATTTCTCGAACAAAAACACACGATTCCAAGCACGGGTGAACAGAAAACGATCGATGAAATGACCATTCGCGAACTTAGAGAAGTCAAAAAGGCATTAAAACAAGCGGAGGAAGAAAAGAGCCGCCTCGCCTACCAACTTGAACAAGAGCGCAACAAACCACCTCAAGTTGTAGAAAAAGTCGTGGAAAAGGTTGTTGATCGCACAGATTACAGCAAAATCAAGCAGCTTGAACGAGACATCGAGCGGCTCAAACAAGAACGGGAAGAACTAGAGAAAAAGGCAGCAAAAAGCGCTGAATACGAAAGTCAGTTGCGCGAACTCAAACGAGAGTTGAATGAGAAAACCGATGAACTTCTCGCGTTGACACAAGAACAATTGCGCATGAAAGACCGACGGATGATTTACGAAAATGTATCCTATTTCTCCCGTGATGTTGGGAAATGGGTGAACAAGTTGAGGTTAGACATTCACCGTTGGGGAGAAATCGAGGGAGACGCTGAAGTTAGCCGGACGATTCGAGCTTGTGTTGAGGTGTTGGAGGAAGCGATCAAAGACCTGCACAACCTGCTTCATATCAAAAAACAATCGAACGGAGGGACAGTTGATGCAGAATATTACGTTATTGAATCCCGTTGATTATGTACAACGCCAAGTGCTGAAAAGTGTTGAGGAAGAAATCAGTTTAGCGGTTGAAGTGTATCTCGCCCAGCAATGCTCGTGCATTTACTATGCCGATTTGATGAACAACATTCCGAAGGGGTTTGCTTCTAAAGATAGTCTCATTGCTTGGTTGAATGATAAGCCATCAAAAAACGGGGTTCGCGAGGGTATTATCACTCGCTATAAAAAGGAACGTCCCGACCATTTTGAAAACGGCATGTGGAAGCCGGTCAATTTCCCTGCTTTTATCAAATTCGCTTATGAGAAGTTGACGGACAAACACTTCGTCAAGTCGCGTTCGTTAGCTGAGATGTACAAGCTGTCATTCAATGACCGGGATTGGTTGGCAAAAGCGGCGGCGGTGATGGGCATTAAACTGCTTGAGGAACTGTATGAACAAAAACGACTTCGTAGCGTGATTGCCCAAACCATTCTGAAAATCAATTTCTTGACGCGCCGATTGATTGAACGAAACGCCAGTGTATACGGACGAAACCTCAAAAACTTCGGGATTACGGACATTGATAATGCGGAGATTCGAAAAAACATCACAGAGTATTATAGAGAAATCGCCGCGTTAGCAACACAAGAACATAGCCAGCACCATGAGCTTGCGTTGTTAAGAAAATACAAGCCCGATATTGAAAAGGCGCTGGCTTTGATTCCTTCACATATTCAGATCGCCATGATCGAAGGGGAGGTGACATCGTAATGACATTCCACCTACACAACCGGCAGGACGCTCTCAACGTCCTGCCCGGCGATATGGAACACGGAAGCCGCCTGCTCGAACACTGCAAATTCTATCTATCTCGCGCCTATCTTGAATTGGAACACGGAGATTTGCAGTCCGCCGGTCGTTGGGTTGAAGAATACCAACGCTGTCGTCGTGAGTTGGACGAGCTCCTGCGACGGAAAGAGGAACATGACCGGCTGGTCGAACTGATCGCAACGCTTCAAGAGCGCGGAATCAATATTACAACGATTATTCAGAAAGGGGAATGAGTGATGGCGTATACACCGAATTATTTAAGCCCCTCTTGGGATGAATATATGAATCTCTTGAGCTGGGAAGCCCGCTTGGCGCAAGAAATTGAGCTTCATAGCCGGCGTCGGAATTGGAATGAAGTGGCCGTGCTGAAACGGGAAAAACAAAAAGTTGCAATCCGCCGCAAATGCCTCAAAGCGGCGTTGCAACACAGAAGAAAAACCAGCCCAATCACAATATAACACATTTTTATTCCCCGACACAAGGACAGGCCTGGTGCCTGTCGCCAGGCGCAGGAGCGCGGATCCCTATCCCCCTCTCCCCTGCGTTCTTGCGCCTGTCGATGTGCGCCAGCAAAGGAGGTGATGAGATTGACGAAGACAGAGAAGCGCCAACTGCGCTTGCAGGCGATACAGATCCTCGATCAGCATTGCCGGCAGTGCGAATACATTTCAAAACTCAACTCCTGCATGTCGGTTTGTCGACAGTGCCCCTACGGTCAGCAAATGCAAGAGCTCAGCCGGCCGTTGTGGGGGACAGAAGACCACGACGACTATTTCCGCAGTACACGTGTCGGCAGCTGGGATCCGGAAGATGACTTTTACCTCATCCATCATTACGGTGTGCAGCCAGTTGAAGTGTTGGCTGCGCGACTTGGACGAACAGTGAGTGCGATACGGAGTCGCATTGCCAAGTTGAGAGCGAGTACGAAAGGAGGTGAAACGGCGTGATCGAGAACCCGATCATTTCCGACCGGCATCCGATTCGCATTCAGGAACCACGCGTCATTGGATACTGCGAAGGATGCGGCGGGGAGATTTATGAAGGGGACGATATTCTCGAGTTTACCGACGGCTTGATGATCCACCAGGACGAATGGTGCGCATATGACTATTGTTGCAAATTCGGCAAGCACCAAAAAGCATGAAAAACGCCTCACCGGAGGGAGCGAGGCGCCAACGGTGATTCCCCTATGACCCTGTACTTACATAGTACAGGAATCGCCGCCAAAAATCAAATGGGGGTGGGAAACTTGGAAGCTGTCATCTTGGCCAACACAAACGAAATGAGCCATGAGGAATGGCTAAAAGCTCGTAGGAAAGGAATTGGCGGTTCTGATGCAGCTGCAATTGCCGGTTTAAACAAATGGAAATCTCCTGTTGCGGTGTATCTCGAAAAGATTGGACAAGCCCCAGAGGAAAATGTGAACAGCGAAGCAGCGTATTGGGGCACAGTGCTTGAAGATGTCGTCGCTCAAGAATTTGCCAAACGTACAGGTCTCAAAGTGCGGCGCAGAAATGCAATTCTACAGCATCCAGAACACTCTTTTATGTTGGCAAACGTTGATCGACTAATCGTCGGAAAACAGGAAGGGCTTGAATGTAAAACAGCTTCTGAATATCTCAAAGACGAATGGAAAGACGATGAGATTCCGGCACAATATCTCATTCAATGCCAGCACTACATGGCTGTCACTGGTTTTGATTCCTGGTGGATTGCGGTTCTCATAGGTGGAAATAAGTTCATCTACAAAAAAATCGAACGAGATGAGGAGATCATTCAGTATCTCATCCAAATCGAGTCGGACTTCTGGAACAATCACGTGTTAAAGAAAAATCCTCCAATGTTCGACGGTTCGGATGCTTCGAGTGATTTGCTGAAAGCTCTATATCCGACAGCTAAGTTTGACGAGGAAATTGAACTTCCACCTTATGCTGTCGATTTGATTGCAAAATACGAACAAGCCAAGCAAGAGGAAGCTGAAGCAGCTGAACGTCGTAAGGAAGCTGAAAATCAGCTCAAGGCTATGCTCGGTGATTATGAAAGAGCATTTGCCGGTGATCGCATCGTCACATGGAAAAATGTTCGTAGCAGCCGTGTTGATACGAAGTTACTCAAAGAGAAGTATCCAGAAATATATCAAGAGGTCGCCAGGGAATCGATATCGCGGCGATTCTCCATTAAGTAGGTGAATGGATATGGCCAAATGCAGAGGTTGCGGCAAGGAAATCGAGTGGATTAAAACACTCGCCGGCAAAGCCATGCCGGTTGATATTGAAATCATTACCGTAGTGACTGCAAAGGGCGAAGTTGTCAAAGGGCATATCCCTCACTGGGCAACTTGCCCTGCGGCACAGCAATTCAAAAAGAAATAGGGAGGTCATAAGGTATGGCAACAAATCAATCTTTAAAAAATCAGCTTGCAAATAAAGCGAATAAAACAGAGGCGGCAGCGCCTACTCCAGCCCAAACGATTGCAGCATATCTCAAAAAGATGGGTCCGGAGATTGAAAAGGCTCTACCAAAGCACATGGATGCTGATCGGATGGCGCGCATCGCGCTGACAACGATCCGGACCAATCCGAAACTGTTGGAATGCTCGGTTCCTTCTCTTCTCGGCGCAGTCATGCAGGCCGCACAGCTTGGGTTAGAACCGGGACTCATTGGACATTGCTATTTCGTTCCGTTCAAGAACGGGAAAACAGGGCAATCTGACGTGCAATTCATCATCGGCTATAAAGGCATGATTGACCTGGCACGGCGCAGTGGAAACATCGAAAGCATTTATGCTCATGCTGTTTACGAAAACGACACGTTCGAATACGAGTACGGCTTACATCCGAAGCTCGTTCATAAGCCGGCAATGACAAACCGTGGTGAGTTCATTGGTGCATATGCCGTTGCTCATTTCAAAGACGGCGGCTATCAATTCGAATTCATGCCTAAAGAGGAAATTGAGAAACGTCGCAAACGCTCTCGGGCAGCCAATAACGGTCCGTGGGTAACGGACTATGAGGAAATGGCTAAAAAGACCGTCATCCGTCATATGTGGAAGTACTTGCCGATATCGATTGAAATTCAGCAAGCCGTTGTGCAAGACGAGACGGTGAAGAAGGACATCACAGCTGATCCGGAACCGGTTGACTACATCGAAGCCGAGGCATACGAGGTGATCGATCCGCAGCCGCAGACAGAGGAACCGCAACAAGAGGAGATCGTCTTCGATGCTGAATGACCAAGCCCCATATAAAGTCCTCCTCCCGAGTTGGATTTGGGAGGAGGCAAAGGATAAAGAGCACTTCAAACAGTTGGTGCGAGAGTATATGCGGAGATACCCGGATCTTACCGTTAAACGCGTGGCGGATGGGTTTGCGATATGCGCCAAAAAATAGGAGGTGTTGAGCTTGGCAGACGTACAGCTTGAACACGGCTATACCAAAATTGCGAATGAGATTTTAGAACGCATGGCGCTGACCAAGCTCAGCCCAACTCAATTTCGATTGATTTTCGTGATATGGCGGTATACTTACGGATTTAACCGCAAGGACCATGAGATGTCCTTATCCTTTCTTGCTGAAGCTACTGGCGTGCATAAACAACGAGTGAAGCAAGAACTCGATAAGCTAATCGAAAGCAACATCATTATCGTTACTGAGGAAGGCACTTTTTCCAAATCTAGAAAACTAGCGTTTAACAAGGATTATGATACATGGCGCTTACAGTCAACGAAAGAAAGTACAGTAAGCGAAATTGCTTACACTACAGTAAGCAAAAACGCTGACACTACAGTAAGCGAAATTGCTGACACTACAGTAAGCGAATTCGCTTACCAAGAAATAAAAGATATAAATAAAGATTTAAATAAAAATATTGATGTAGTAGTAGTAAACGCCCATCGCTTCTATCAAGATAACTTCGGTCCTATGAGTCCCTATATCGCGGAATGCATCACCAAATGGGCAGAAGATACCAGCGATGAGATCGTTATCGAAGCAATGAAGCGAGCCCTTAAACAACAGAAGAAATGGAACTACGCCGAGGGGATCCTTCAAGACTGGGCACAGAACAACTTACGTACGATCGAAGATATCGAAGCCTACGAACGGGAGTTTCATAGAAAGCGAGAAGAGGTGAACAATCGTGAGGTTCACAAGCATCGCCGAGGTATTAGCCGACCTGCAAAAGAAGGCGGAAAGACATATGAGCAAATCCTCCGAGAAGCCGAAGAAGCCCGACGAGCTTGGGGATGGAAGGGGTGACTACGAGTGTCCCCGATGCAAGGATACAGAGTTCATTTTCTATCGAGATGATCGCGGCTATGAATTCGCGAGGCCTTGTGAATGTAGAGAGCGAAAAGCCTGGAAGCGTCGATTTACACAAGCGCTCATTCCAGATGAATTTGTGCATGCGAACTTTGAGAACTTCAAGAGAGCAATGCTGTATCAGCAATCCATGTACGATATGACACTTGAATACATGAGCGAGTTCAAAAAGGACAGCAGAGAAAAAGTGATCGCGAAACACAATTTAGGTTTTATTGCGGTCTTCGGTGAACAGCGATTGCGAGAGCTTCCGCCTCATGAACGTGCACCGATGAAGCAAAAGCATAACAACTTCGGCGTCGGAAAGACTCACTTACAAATCGCGTTGGCCAAACGGCTCATCAAGGACGGATTCAATGTACTCGTTGTTTCAGATGTCACGTTCATGGACGAGCTCATTCAAGCCAAGATGATGAATGATGAGGGCGAGACGTTGAACCGGCTTCTATACAGCGCGATCAATGCGGATGTGCTTGTGTGGGACGACATCGGCAAGGCGAAGTGGTCGGAAGCGAAAGAAGCACTGTACTATCAGATTATTAATGAGCGCTACAGAAAACAAAAGCCAATCGTGTTCAACTCTAACGAAGATCGTGGAACGTTGAGCGAAAAAATCGGCTATGCAGCTGTCAGTCGGTTGCTCGGACAGTGTGGTCCGTATCTCCTTGAGGTTGAGGGTGAGGATTTCAGACTAAAGGGGGCATAAAACGTGTGTGTAAAATGCGATGGAACGGGACGGCTATACACAAGAGTGATGAGTGGAGCCTGGCTGGTCACCTCGTGCGGCTGCGAGGATGCGGAGAAGGTGCGACAAGAAGAGGAGATAAAGATGCGAGAGTGGCGCAAACGCCTGGCGGAAGCTTGTGAGCGATTGGGGATCACACAGGATATTGTTTGGGAGGAAGGTGATCACGTTGGGCATTCTCTATGAAAAGGTTCAACTCACCCAGGAGCTCAAACGGCAAATGATGATTCGGCAACTGATCGAGATGGGGATCACGGAGTATGAAGGACGGGAGATCGGGGAGCTGGATTATGATCGACTGAAATACATCCTTGCACTGATGAGGCTTAAAAACTAATACACTCGTAAACCGCGTATTTTGCCCCGTACGGCGTTTTTTTGCTAGGGTAATAGGAAAGTACCCGAGAGCGAGAAAAACGCCTCAGAAAGGAAAATAAAGCGTATAAAGAGGTGGGGGAGATGAGTGAAATGACAAAACCAAAAACATTAGAACGTCTTGAAAAGCTAATTTCAGAGGCAAATAAACGCGAATTGCGTGGTTTTGCCGCAGGTTTAGCAACTGCGGTTGAAATACTCGAGGAGGAGGATATTGAAAAGCTTGAGGTGATGTTTAACATGCAACAAGCATTAGACGAACGTATAATCGCCGAGCGTAACATTGATAAAACACTTGATGAGTGGGTGGTCGCGATCACAATCGCCATGGAAAGCGAAATTGATGAAATTCGCCGTGAAGTGAACTGGAAATGGTGGAAGCAAGAAAAACAAATTGACTTAGATCGATTGCAAGAAGAAGTGATTGACCTGTGGCATTTTTTACTATCCTTGTCCCGAATGGTCGGGTTAACGCCAAAAACGATACATGAGAAATACAAGGCTAAAAACAGACTCAATCATCAACGACAGGAGAACGGGTATTGAGAGATGGTGGACATGATGGATGATCGAAAAAATCAAATCCTCCTCAACGTGCAGAGGCTGCTTGAACAACAGACCAAAAAAGGAATGAAGAAGTACGGAAAAACAGTTGATCCGGATGACTATACGATCATCGGATGGCTCGAACATTTGCAGCAAGAGTTAATCGACGCAGTGGTGTACTGTGAGGTATTGAAGCAAAAGGTGATGAAGAAATGAAGAAAACCAGGACCATCGAATACGAGAACATGCTGGTACGGTACAACCCGGATTTATGCCCGACATGTAGGCACTTCACAGGGACGGAATGCCGGATACATGTATCGAATGTGGAACGGCAAACGACGATCACGCAGACGTATTGCATCAGAAAAATCGATTTTGGAAACCCGTACAAAAATAAGAAGCGGTGCCAGCTGCAAGAGCAATATGCTCAACCATTTTACGTGCAAAGGTTGGATGAGGAATGATTAAGCTCATTGTGTATGGCGAGCCCGTGGCACAGGGACGGCCAAGGGCGACGACGGTGAATGGCCGCGTTCGGATGTATGATCCCAAGAAATCACGAGATTTCAAGCATTATTTGAAATTGGCTGCATCGAAACATCGGCCGGAACAATTGATTGAGGGCCCGATTTCCCTTGAGGTTAAGGTATACAAGCCTACATTGAAAAGTTTCAGCAAAAAGAAAAAAGCCGCGGCCGAGGCTGGACGGTTGCGGCCAACGACAAAACCTGATGTTGACAACTATGTAAAAGGCGTGAAGGATGCCCTCAAAAACGTCATTTGGAAGGACGACAGCCAGGTGGTGGACTTACATATTTCCAAATGGTACAGCGAGACCCCGAGAGTGGAAATCACAATTGTGCCGATCGATGAGAAGTGAGGTGACCTCGATGCCGGCAAGAACAAAAATATCGCCGTATCGGTCCGGCGAGCCACGATTTGGCCGCCGGCCACACAATATCGATATGAGCGTCAAAACGTATCAGCTGACGCCGGAACAGCTGGAACGATACCGGAACGGGGAAGCGATTGACGATATTCTGAAAGGGGAGGAGACCGAAGTGGCCAAGAAAATTGACTTGACTGTCGAGGAATACATCGATTTGCGCCGCCAGGGATTCAGCGACGCCGTGATCGCGGCGATCAAGAATATCACCAAACAACAGCTGTATAGCTGGAAGAGCTTTCGGAAGGAGAAGATCGCTCAATTGGAAAAAGAGTTGGAACAACAAGGGACTCAATCGCAAGAAACGGCAGAGAATGAGCCGACCGATAGCGAAACGATCACTGAAGATACAACAGAAGAGGCCGGCATCGAATGGCTCAAACGAGAGGCGATCCACGCGCACAAGATGTTGACAGAGAAAGAACAGGAATGCGAACGGCTCCAGCAGGAAGCGGAGCACTGGAAAGAGTTGTTTGAAACAGCGATGGCGGACAAGGAACGGCTGCATAAAGAGACCATCATCCTTGAAAACGAGATTCAACGGTTGAAAGAGCTTGTCAACGAGCTCCGTGAACGGAAAGACCGGAGTGAAGAAAATTGGGCAGACGCGACACGGGAGCTTCGGGCCTTGAGGCTGTACGCCCTCCAAAAATTGCAAAAGGATGTATACGATGAGTAAGCGCAAGCGCAGGCTGAAATGGTACCTGTTGTTCCGACGTGAAGACGGACAAGCCGTCTACCGCTATGAGCCGTTGCAAAAGTGCGAGTTGAAAAGCCGGCTGAAAAAAGGCTGGAAGGTAGTGACGTGATGGGGAAAACGCTGCGCAGGATCAGGCGAGGTGGGGAGATGACAGCGCTCCCTGTCCGCCAGGCAGAACTGGCAGAAGCGTGGAACCGAGGTTTTCACGCCGGAGCTAAACGCCAAAACGAGTTGGACACAAAACTGATGCTCGAATGGCTCGGGCAACTAGAAGACATCCCTGGGATCGGGCCGAAGACAGCAACAAAAATCCGCGAGCATTGGTTATGTTTTGTGAATCGTGCAAAAGATCAATAAATAAAAAAGACCGGGCTTCTCCCGGCACTCGCTACCGAATAAAAAAGCCGAGGTGATTCGTAATGAAAAATGATTACGAGATCCGCGGAAACATAACAGCTATATGTAAGTATATTTTAACATAAACGGGAGGGGTCCGGTTGAAATATAAGCAATTGTCATTTCTTCGCGATGTGGACGGCGAGAAAACAAAAGAAGCAGTCGAGGCAGCACTGGAAAAATATCGCATGTACATGTTGACTGTGCCAGACGAGGCACTTCCGCGAGTAACACAGACATATTCACTTGTGCCGCCGTCGCAGACAAATGCGTTTCATTCGTCGACCGAGAGTGCAGTGATCAGAAAAGTTGATTTTGAGCGTGAGCGTGACGAATACATGAACCGAATTGTGCGTGCAGTGAATCGCCTAACAAAACTACAGCGAGAATTGATCGTGAGACGATATATGAGTATAGAGGAACCGCGTGACTACGATGTGTACAACGAAATGTGCATCAGTGAGTCAAAATACTATCGTGAGCGTGAGAGAGCATTCTACAAGCTCGCTTTTGCGTTGCGGATTGAAGTATACAAGGACTATTAAGAAAGGATGGGCGAGATGCGAGATGAAAGTCGTATGGAGCAAATCAAATGAAATGTGGACCGGTCAAATCGTATTGTGCCGGAACGGAAAGTATGTCGTTCGATATGAAGGAGCGGCGACTTGTCCGCCGTGGGATCGAGACGGAATCGACGGGCCATATTGGCGCGTGGTCGCTACCTGCGACACAATCGAGGAAGCTAAAAAGGTGGCGGCCGAGCGCGGATGGATGACAGAAAACTGACGGAAAAGTGAAGGAAAAATGACGGAAAGATGACAGAATATTTCTGTTTAGACGTGTTACAATGGTATCAACCAAATCCCCCTTCCATGAGCGTCACCCGATCGGGTGGCGTTTTTCATTTGCAATTTTGCAATGAATGTAAAAATGCAAAACAGGAAACAATAAGTCAATGTAATGGGAATTACTGTGGCAACATGAAGTGAGGTTTATGGTTATGTATTTGTACGACGACAAAGAAAAGGCGAAAATGGCTTATGAACGGCATAGGTGCAGAAACTGCATATGGGCGAAGTGGCAAGTGCCATATCTCGTTTCCTGTCCATTTGTGCGGTGTGTACGAATGTCGGAATTTGACGAAAAAGTGATGTAGGACAATTCCTCCTTTTGTCGTATTGAGTAGACGAAAGGAGGTGTTAGGTATGAGTAAAGATACTTTTGGACTCTCAGGATTAAATACACCTGGACTTTCAGGTTTGAATGCTGGTTTTTCAAAAACAATTATTGAACCACCAAAGCTAAATTTTACTGAAATTAAAACCGCCACTAATCCTAATTTAGCAAGCGAATTCTATAAAAGATTAGTCGAAATGATTAATGAGTTTGAAGAAGAATTAGACGAAGAACATGAAGTTGGTATAAGGCTAGTTTCTTTTGGACAGACAGTGCAATTCCATATAGAAAATATAGGTTATTACAACCCGAGTTTAATTATTTTTTACGGAAGATTAGAGAATGGTGCTCGAGTGGAGTTAATACAACATGTATCACAAATAAGCTTTTTGTTAATGGCGTTGCCAAAAATGGACGAAAGTAAGCCGGCAAGACGTATTGGGTTTAGCTTAGATGAAAATGAGTAACAGTTATGCATCCGTATTATACGGGTGCTTTTTTATTTGGAGTGATTTTATGCCGAGCAGACCGAAGAAACCTTGCTCCGTTCCAGGCTGTCCAAACCTAACACAAGGACGATACTGCCAAGATCACCAGCATAAAGAACAGCAATACAAATCCCATCGCTATCGTTACTACGATGAACATCTCCGTGATCAAACGACTCGTGACTTTTACCGTAGCAAAGAATGGCAGCGTGTTCGACGTGCGGCATTAGTTCGCGACCACTATCTTTGCCAGCACTGTCTCGCCAAGAAGCGCATCACGCCGGCCGATGTCGTAGACCATATTGTGCCGGTACGGGTTGATTGGTCACTACGCCTATCATTAGGTAATCTGCAATCACTTTGCAACCCGTGTCATAACAAGAAAACAGCTGAAGACAAGAAAAAGTATGGGGAGGGGCGGGTCAAAAATTTTTAGTCGGCTCGCCTAAGACCGCGCGCCCCCCTCAGTGTGCACAAAGTTCCCTTTTTGGCGTAAAAGGGGGTTAACAGTTTTTGGGCAAAATCTAAATGAAAGGTGGTGTTGAAAATGGGCCGACGTGCAAAGCCGGTCGACTTGATTTTAATTCAGGGGACAAAGCATTTGACGAAAAAGGAAATCGATGCCCGGAAGGAGGCCGAGGCGAAGCTCCGGCCAAATGACGACAAGGTGAGACCGCCAAACTGGCTCGATGATGTGGCAAAGAAGGAGTTTAAACGGATCGTGAAGGAGCTGAAAGAGATCGGGTTGGTCACAAACGTCGATGTGAATGCTCTTGCCTTGTATTGCGACGCCTATGCCAACTATGTTAAGTGCTCGCAGATCATCGAGGAAGAGGGGCTCATGGTTGAATACACCAATAAAGCGGCGGAGACGAATAAGGTTCCTCACCCTCTCCTCACGAAGAAAAAGCAACTGCACGAGCAAATGAAATCGCTGGCCGTTGAATTTGGGTTGACGCCAAGCTCCCGAGCAAAACTCGCGTTGCCGAAAGAAGAACCAAAGCAGCTGTCGCCGTTTGAACAGGAGTTTGGTGAAGTATGAGTCTGAAGCAATGGCTCATTGACTACTCCCATGATGTCATCGACGGCCGGGTGATCGCCTGCCAGAAACATAAATGGGCTTGCCTGCGTTTTTTGCGGGATATCGAAAGGGAAGGGACTGATGACTTTCCTTATATTTTTGACGAAACGAAAGCGATGCGTTTTCTCAAATGGATGACGCTTTTCAAACACACCAAAGGCGTATTAAAAGGGCAGCATATCCGGCCGCATGAAATCCAAGTGTTCGTGTTCGCCAATATTTACGGCTGGGTGCATAAGGACACGGATTATCGGCGTTTTAAAAAGGCGTATTGGCAGGTCGGCAGGAAAAATGCGAAGTCGCAAAGTTTAGCTTGTGTAGCCTCCTATGAGGCTATGGCATTCGGCGAAAATATGTCAGAGGTGTACATCGGCGCGACGAAAACGGAGCAGGCGAGAATTGTCTGGAAAGAAACCGAGGCGATGCTGGCCGGCTGCCCGGAGCTCAAAGGGAAGTACGAAGTGAAATACGGGGCGATCCATCACCCGAAAAGCCGGTCGATTATCCGGCCACTGTCCAAAGAGGACCGGAAAACCGGCGACGGTTTAAACCCCCAGTGCGGCATTATTGACGAGTATCACGCCCATGACACGGACGAGATTTATAACATTCTTGACTCCGGTATGATCGCCAGGGCGCAGCCGTTGCTGATGATCATTACGACGGCCGGTGCAAACTTGAACAATCCGTGCTATCGAAGTGAATATCAGTATGTTTCAAAGCTATTAGATCCGAACAGCCCCGTTGAGAACGACCAATATTTCGCGATGGTCAACGAACTGGATAAAGACGAGGACGGAAATTTGATTGACGACATTAAGGATGAAAAAGCATGGCTGAAAGCGAACCCGATTGCGGCTTCCTATCCGGAAGGGATTGAAAATATTCGCGCCAAGCTGAAAGAAGCGCTGGAAAAACCGGACAAAATGGACGATTTTTTAACCAAAAACATGAATGTTTGGATCAATAAGCGCGAGCAAGCCTATATCTCGGCCGAACGTTGGGCGGCCTGCGGCGCGGAAAACTTGCCGGATATCAGCGGATTGGATGCGTATGTAGGCGTGGACTTGTCGGCCACGACTGACTTAACGAGTGTTTCCATCGAAATTCCGTTAGATGACGGCAAATTTATCGTCTTATCCCACTCGTTCATACCGGAAGAAAAGCTCGATGAGCGGGTTAAAACCGATAAAATGCCGTTCGATCAATGGGTTCGACAAGGATGGATCACAGCCACGCCGGGAGCGGTCGTCGATTATGCGTTTGTGCGTGAATATATCAAGTCAATTGAGCCGACATACGGGGTTTTGGTGAAGGAAATTTGCTACGATAAGTACAATGCGCGGCATTTAATGCAAGAGCTTGAGGCGGACGGCTTCACAACAGTAGAAATTCCGCAGGGGATTCGCTATTTGACAGAGCCAACGAAAAATTTCCGGACAAAAGTGTTTGAAAAGAAGATCATTCACAATCAAAACCCTGTTTTAACATGGGCAGTCGGTAACGCGGTGACACGAAAAGACGCCCAGGAGAACATTATGCTCGATAAATCGAAGAGCACGGACCGGATCGACCCACTAGCAGCATTGATTAACGCTCATGCCCGGGCGATGTTTGCGAATGCCGAGTCGGTTGATGTATCGGAATTTGCGACCGATGACTTTTTAGACAGACTGTGGGGTTGATAAAGTGAAGAAATTACGGAAAATCTTTCGTGATTACGCGGAAGATTTTTTTATTTTCATTGGCCTGATACTCATTAACATTGCAACTTTCCGGTTAAGCGTGACGGCAGGGCTGTATATATTGGGTTTTTCTTGTTTAGCCGTTGGCATTTTTGCAGCGCTGCATCCACCAAAGCGTTATCCACCGTGAGGGAGGTGAGAACTGAATGTTTTTCCGGCGCGCTTGGGAACGAAGAAGTGCTGAATACACAGAATACAGCCTAAATGATCCGGCGCTTTTAGATTTTCTCGGCATTTCTCCTAGTGAGGTCAATGTTTATGGAAAAAATGCGCTGAAAGAAGCGACCGTTTACGCCTGCATTAAAATTTTAGCTGAATCGCTGTCCAAACTCCCTTTAAAGATTTATCGCGAGGACGAAACCGGCGTCAATAAGGCAGTGAAACACTATTTGTATAAGCTGCTGAAGCTCCGTCCCAATCCGTATATGTCGGCATCCGACTTTGCCAAGTGCAACGAGACACAACGGAACATATACGGAAATGCATACGTCAACATCGAGATGGATGAAAAGGGCCGGATTGTGGGATTCTGGCCTATTGATGCGAGCAGAGTGCGCGTTTGGATTGACGATATTGGCCTTTTCAACAGCAAAAATCACATCTGGTATGAGGTCGATGTTGGAACAGAGAGACGGAAGCTCATGCCTAATGAACTATTGCACTTTAAAAGCGGCGTTACACTTGATGGCATTGTCGGTGTTCCTCCTCTTGATTATTTGCGGGCGACGGTGGAGAATGCAGCGGCGGCCGGACGGTTTATCAATAATTTTTACAAGCAAGGGCTGCAAGTGAAAGGGATCGTCCAGTACGTGGGCGATTTAAATCCAGAAGCGCAGAAGAAATTCAGGGAAAAATTTGAGGAAATGTCATCAGGGCTAAAAAACAGCCATCGGATTGCACTCATGCCGATCGGGTATGAGTTCAAACCCATCAGTTTAACGATGTCCGATGCGCAATTTTTAGAAAACACAGAGCTCACGATCCGGCAAATCGCCACAGCGTTTGGGATTAAGATGCACCAGCTCAACGATTTGAGCCGGGCGACCCACACGAACGTGGCAGAACAGCAGCGGCAGTTTTATGTCGATACGTTGCTGCCGATTTTAACGATGTATGAGCAGGAAATGACATATAAGTTATTCCTAGAAAGCGAATTAGATGCCGGCTATTATGTGAAATTTAACGTCGATAGTATCCTACGTGCTGATATTAAAACGAGATATGAAGCCTACGCGATTGGCATACAAAATGGTTTTCTTGAACCTGATGAGGCAAGAGCGAAAGAAGACTTGCCACCTAGACCTGGAGGCAATCAGCTAATTGTCAATGGAAACTACATCCCTCTAACGATGGTAGGCCAGCAATACATGAAAGGAGGTGGTGACAGTGGGCAATCAAGCGCCGAAGGAAACAAAGGAAATCCGGGCTCTTCCAGTGAAAATTGAGGTCCGTCAGTCAGGTGAGGAAGAAGAAAAACGCACCATCTCTGGGTCGATCAAGTACAACACGGAAAGCGCGGAGATGCGGGACTGGTGGGGCGACACGTTCGTCGAAGAAATCGCGGCCGGCGCGTTTGATGAGAGCTTGAAAACGCGTGGAGTCGTCGGTCTTTGGTCGCACGACACGTCTAAAGTGCTAGGAAGCACGAAAAGCGGGACGTTGCGCCTGGAGAGCACGGAGAAGGAGCTTCGTTTTGAGCTGGATTTACCGAACACCACAGTCGGCAACGATGCCTGGGAGATGATCAAACGGGGAGATGTTGATGGTGTATCGTTTGGCATGCGAGTCACGAAAGACAAATGGTCACAAGTCGATCGCGACGGAAAAAAAATCTACAAACGTTCCATTTTGGACGCGGAGCTGTATGAAATTTCTCCTGTTGCTTTCCCAGCTTATCCGGCCAATGAAGTGTCGGTCCGGTCGCTTGATGAGTACCGGGAACAACAAAAACGCGCTTCGAACGAATACAAAAAACGAAAACTAGCCATTGAGTTAGAGCTGATATAAAACGGCTCTTTTTATTTTGACTATAGGAGGTTGAAAAAGTATGGATAAAGAACTGCGCGAAATGTTACAAAAGCTGGAGCAGATGAAAGCCGAAGTCCGCGCTCTCTTAGGCGAGGATAAAGTCGATGAAGCCGAAAAACGTATGGAAGAAGTGCGGGCGTTGCAAAAGAAAATTGAAGTACAGCGGCAATTGGAGGAAGAAGAACGCGGCGGGCTAGGCCTGGGCGGTGGTTATTCGGTTGGCGGCGAAACTCGTGCGGCCACGAAGGAAGATGCCGAATTGGAACAGGAATATCGACAAATCTTCATGAAGGCGATTCGCCGGCGCCCGGTTTCTTCGGATGAGCGAAGCATTATCGCAGAATACGAAAAGCGCGCCGTCATGAATGAAGGTGGAACCAATCCGGCGATCCCGGACGGGGACTCGTCTTTGATTGTTCCGAAAGACATTCAGACGCGCATTAACGAGATCATGAGAGCTCAAAACGACTTGTCCCAGTATGTTCGCATCGAAGAAGTGACCACCTTATCAGGATCGCGCGTGCTAGAGAAAGACGAAACGATGACGCCGTTTACGTTGATTGATGAATATGGTGTGCTCCCGGAAACGGATAACCCGAAATTCGTGGCTGTCTCGTACTCTGTGAAGAAACGCGGCGGAATCCTGCCGATTACGAACGAGCTTTTAGCTGATAGCGATCAAAACATCATTAATTACATTACTCGGTGGATTGGTAAAAAGGCTGTGGTTACACGCAATAAGTTGATTACGGATCTCCTGCTGACTATGACTCCGAAAGACTTAGCTGATCTGAAAGCGGTGAAAAAGGTATTTAATGTTGATTTGGATCCGGCTATCAGCTTGAGCAGCATCGTGTTAACAAACCAAGACGGATATAACTGGCTCGACAGCCAACAAGATGCGAACGGTCGTTTCTTACTGCAAGATGATATCACACAACCGGGTCGGAAGTTGCTGTTTGGCCGTCCAGTTGTCGTATGTTCAAATCGATACTTGCCGTCGATCACCGGAACGACGAGCAAGGCTCCTGTTTTCGTTGGGAATCTTGAAGAGCTTATCGTATTGTTCACGCGCCGATTCTTTGAATTGGCGGCAACGAAAGAAGGTGGCGATGCATTTAAACGCGATACGACGGATTTGCGTACGATTATGCGCGACGACATTAAATTCTGGGATACAGGCGCGGCCGTATATGGCCAGTTGGCGCTGAGCTAATGACGGGGGCAACCCCGTCCCCTTTATGGGGGTGATCGTTTTGATTATCACGCTTGACGAAGCGAAGCAATGGCTGCGTATTGAACACAATGATGAAGATGGCTTGATTAGCATGCTGATCAATGCGGCAGAAAAATACTTGCTCAATGCGACGGGGAACACGTTTGACAACACGAATGAGTTGGCTAAGCTGTTTTGCTATGTATTAGTGACGGATTGGTATGAAAATCGCGAGATGATCGGAAAAACAAGCGAAAAAGTGCGGCATACGGTCGAAAGTATCGTAGCGCAATTGACCCATTGCTATGATAGCTCGTCGACAACGTAGAAAGGAGGAAGATCATGAGCGAGAAAACGGAAAAGCGTGTTGAAAAAGAACTGAAAAGTCTTGTTTTGGTGTCTCCGTCGGGGCACAAGTACGAGGTGACGGTGTCGGATACAGGGAATTTGATAGTGACGTATAAAGCTAATGAGGCATGATAAGGTAGGGGTTTTGATGAATCCGGGTCTTTTCCGTCACCGCATCACTATTCAACAAAAAACAAAGGTGCAGAACGAATACGGTGAAGAAATGGCAGATTGGGTTGATGTAGCAATTGTATGGGCTAATGTCAATCCAATCAGCGGGCGAGAATTTTTTGCAGCCGAAGCCGTCAGCAGCGAAGTGACGCATAAAATCCACATGCGCTACAGAAGCGGCATCACGCCGGATATGAGGATTAAATTCAAAGAACGGTATTTCCAAATTGTTGCTGTCATGAATTTGCAGGAAAAAAACGTAGAACTCCAGCTTTTATGCAAGGAGTTGATATAGTGTCCAAGTTTGAGATTGTCGGATTAAAAGAGTTGGAACGAAGCCTAAAGAAGTTAGGAGACGTCCCACAAAAATATGTCACAAAAGCATCAAGAAAAGCGATGATGATCGCGTTGAGGAGCGCAAAAACAAACGCTCCTGTTGACACAGGTGAACTAAAAAGTGGACTTAAGCTTGTTGGTGAGAAGTCGCGATTTAAAGGAAAAAAAGTGTATCAGGTGACGTTCGACCGGGCGAAGAACGATATTTTTCAAAAAAGAAACAAAGATGGAGAGATTGTTGCATACTACCCAGCATCACAGGAGTATGGTTTTTTTGCCCGAAACGGAAGGTACATTCCAGGCTATCACTTTTTAGAAAACGCACTTGTGGAAAATACGGACAAGATTGCCAATACGATTATTTCCGAGATGGGGAAACAGATTGACGAAGCATTAAAGGGGTGATGGGGTTGGAAAAAGCGTTGCGATATGAGCTTAATAACATTGCTGAAATCCAAAACAAAATTTACCCAACCAACGCCCCGGAAGGACAAAAACCTCCGTATCTCGTGTATATCCTTTCGTCGTACAGACAAACAAAAACGCTGGATAGAGTTGAGAACGACGTGAAGGCCAGTTATCTTCTCAATATACTTGCTTCCTCGTATGAGGAGATGAAGAAGATTACGAAAAAGGTGAAAGATACGGTGGTCGGGTTTCAAGCGAGGCAAATCGGCTCGGAAAATATACAGGTTGGCGATGTAACCATTAACAACATTGCAGAAACATACGAGAGTGAGCTTCAGCTTTATCGCGGGATTATTGACGTTACATTTTGGATCAAGGAGGTATAATCAATGGCACAATTGGCAATGGGAACGAAATTAATGGTTGGTGCGTATAGCATCGCGGAATTAACATCAATTGGCGGAATGGAATTAAGCGCAGACACGGTTGAAACGACTACATTAGACAGCGGCGGCTGGCGAACGTTTATGCAAGGGTTGAAAGACGGTGGAGAAGTCAGTGTAGAAGGATATTTTAACCCTGGCGATACAAACGGACAAATCGCTCTCTACAACTCGTTTACCAGCGGGTCTTTATTGTCTTACACGATTTTATTCCCCTTCGGCGCTTCTTGGACGTTCAACGGGATTGTGACGAAAATTTCTACGAAAGCGGACTTGGAGGACTCCGTCCCGTTCGAGGCGACCATTAAAGTGTCCGGCCAGCCCGCATTAGGTTTAACGGCTTCTGCTGGTCTTACTGGATTGAGTTTATCCGGCACAGGCGGTTCTCTAACGCCAACGTTCAATACAAACACATATCTATATGCGTTCAGTGGTTTGACCGGCACATCATTCACGGTCACTGCAACCGGCGCTGGTCAGACCATCGCAATGTATGTAGACGGCGTGTTTGTGCAAAACTTGACAAGCGGTACGGCATCCGGCGCTGTATCGATGACGAGCGTTGGTTCGAAAAAGGTGACTATTGTAGCGAACGAACCAAACAAAGCGCCTAAAGTATATGAAGTGACTGTGGTGAAAACAGCGTAAGACTAGAGGGTTTCCTCTAGTCTTTTTCATTTTATCGAGGAGGGGAAAGAAATGTATACGCCAATCCAATTGGATAAAGTGCGCAATTTTCGGTACGGAATGAAAGCAATGCATTTGATTGAACAAAAAATGAAACAACCCATTTCGAAAATTGATTTTGACAATTTGACTATGAATGATTTGGCGACAATTCTATGGGCCGGGCTAGTCCACGAGGATCCGAAGTTAACGACCGAGAAAGTGATGGACTTAGTCGACGAGTACTCGAGTTTGGTGAAAGTGACAAAAGCGATGGATGAAGCATTTCGATACGCGATGGGGGAGTCAGATGAGGAAAGGGCAGAGGAAAAAAACTAGAGAAAGGCAGCGACAGCGAGGATTTTTCGGTGAAATCGGCGCTTGAAACAGCTGCCATGATGGGAATGTCTTTATTGGAATTTTGGGAATTGACTCCATATGAATTCAGCCTGGCGGTGGAATCATACAGCGAGAGACTGCAGAGAGAGTATGAGGAAAAAGTGGCTCTCGCGTATATGAATGCCTTGTGGACAGCACAATTTATGTTTGGAAAACAAAAGCCTCCAAGCCTAGAAGAAATTTTGAAAAAGGGAAAGAAAGAACCGAAGAAGATGACTCCAGAGCAGATATTCGAGGAAGTAAAACGAATGAATGCGGCGCTCGGCGGAACAGTCTATTGACGAAAGGCGGTGATCGGTATCGCTACAAAGAACCTTTTAATCCGCGGCGGCGCGGATTTTAGCAGACTGAAAAAAGAGCTTCAGAACACACAGCAAAAAA
>JAPDPN010000019.1:0-4402 GCA_034506455.1 Candidatus Zhuqueibacterota bacterium
CCGATTTGTGAATTATTACAACACGGTCAAACCGCATGCTTCTCTTAACGGTTTGACCCCTATTGAAAAATTGATTGATTATTTTTATCCCGAACAACTATAAATAACGCTTGGATTTCTTACAAATTATAAACAAAATAACTAAAAATAAGATGAAATCTTATGCTTGCGTTGTTATGTTATTGCACAATACTCTAAAAATATGATGAAAAAATTAAATGAAACTAGACTTTTCAAAAGAGTAAACTAGTATGAATGACTATTTACCTCTTCCAGAACGCATCTTAAAACTTATTCAATTAATTAGAGACACCTATGACTTTGAAAATAATTGTATGAATATGGATGAGAATCAATCTGATGAATTTGAATCTCTTTGGGGATCTATCGTTGAAGATTTAATGTGGGCACCAGGAACTTTAATTTACATTGAAGATGAAAATGAACGCAAAGTTACTCAATCAATTATCAATTGGATTTGGGATACTACTGATTCTGAAGAAATCTTTGATGAAATCACAGGCGGCGGATATAGTGGTCTACTTGTTAATATTATTGGTGATTATATAGACAGAGCAAAGAAACTCAGGCCTACAATAATTTCAATTAATCCAGCTAATATAGAGTTTAAAAGCTATTTTGAAGAAGCTATGAAGGCCTGGCTTTATGGATTAAACAATAGTTCCTTAATCCTCTGCTGCTCAATAATTGAAGATTTGCTCAAAACACAATTATATAACATCGATCTAAACCTTGCTTTGGATTTAGAGTACGAGGGAGAAAAATTAAAAGGCATAAAGAATAAAAAACTAGAGAGGTTAATCGATGAAGCATATAATCATGAAATAATTGACAAAAGAGAAAAAGAATCAGCACATGGAATTAGAATATTAAGAAATAATGCATTGCATAACTTGGAAAAAATAGGCGAAGAACAAACCTTAAAGGCTATATTGGGGACAAAAGAACTTGTTGAGAAAATACTATCAAGAACTGGTCTATCTTAAAGATATTAAATCATTTTGCGCACTTTAGACTTGTTCCATTGAGATTATATTAGATTTGGCTTCATAAAGTTTGTCAATTGATTAAAAGTTTTGCAGCAGTGTTAGAGTAAAATAATTTTTTCTGCCGATTGTCGAGTTTGTCCTGATCGATTTTGATCATTTTTTATTAAAACCATGAAACCGGTTTTCTTCAGCAGGTACTGCCGAATGAGGCCTTTGAGGTTTTCGTTAAGGCCGCGTTTCCATAAACTGTGTGGATGGGACAAGAAGAAATCGGCACCGAACAGTTCCGCTATTTCCTGAAGTCCCGAGTTCTATTTGCTATTGTCGAAGCAAACTGGTCAATACGTTTCGACTGTAAGAGGCGGGCAGTGCGTCCAGTTCTGCCCTTAACTGAGCAGCCTCCCTGCGGGCGACATGATCGATGAGCTTAAACCTGGTTTTTCATTCAAAGCCGGTGATCAGAGTGCCCCTATGATTTCTGCCAATCATGGCATTGATTTCTCTATCCCCAATGCGCGTCCTTTCCTAAACCATGGGCAATCGATTGTCAAAAGTAATGCAGTTAGGAATTTGTCCGTGCCGATCTTTGCGGCTTTTTTCTGCCGAGCCTGAGGTGAAAGCACTATTCGCCACCCTGTCTTTTATCGTCGAGAACGAAGCTGCAACCGTTTTCGTGACTGACGTACGGCTTGTCTTCCAAAGTCAACCGACAGCTAATTTGTTTAGGATTCCACTTTTGCTTTAACCTTCTAGTCACCCATCAATTCCTGAATCAGTTAAAGGCATCGGTAAAGCCTGTCGGCGTGCTGCTCAACTTTGGCGCGCCCAGGCTGGAATGGAAGCGCATGGTAATGTCAATGAACCGCGAAGGAAATGAATAAGGGAACCGCGAATGAACGCGAATGTACGCGAATTGAAAAGCCCAAGATCATCCTTTATTGGCGTTCATTCGCGTCCATTCGCGGATAAATTTTTCAACCCCAATATGCCGTCATGCCCCTAGCCAAGGAAAGGCACGGCATCGACAAGTAACCGCCAAGGAGAAAAATAATGAAACCGCTAATGAACGCGAATGTACGCGAATCCAATAACCAAAATATTCAACTTATTGGCGTTCATTCGCGTCCATTCGCGGATAAAATTTTAAACCCCAATGCGCCGTCATGCCTCAAGCAAAGTAAAGGCACGGCATCGACAAGTAACCGCCAAGGAGAAAAATAATGAAACCGCGAATGAACGCGAAGTTGATAACCGTAAATGATCTTTTCGCGTGCATTAGCGGATTGAAATATACAAAAGGCAAGCGGCGCCCGATTTAGGCGCCGCTTTGCGTTTTTTCTTGGTGGGGAAACTTATTTGGGCAGGGCGGTCATGGCAAAGACCATGACGAACAGCGCGACGGTCTCGATAACGCCGACCACCATAATATAGTTACCGAAGCCTTTTCCGGTTTCTGCCAACGCGTCGGCGGCTTTGGCGCCGATTTTACCCTGGAAGAATGCCGAAAGTCCGATGGCTAACCCGCAGACCGCGCCGAGGAGCACCTGCCAAGGGTACGACTCCGGCGGCATGTTGGCCGCCTGAATGGCGTTGCGCAGAATCATGCCGTAGATGGTCTGCGACAGCGGCGCACCGACAAACGCAACCAATATAAAGGGCGCTGCTTTGTTGGCTGCAAACGCCTTTTTCCACGCGCCGACCGCGGCCATGCCGGCCACTCCAATTCCCAATGCCGAACCGCAGGCTCCGAGAGCCAGCGATAAATTCATGTCACCCAAGCCTTCAATCATAGCATTTCCTTTCTTTATTAACGGCAATTATGTTTGTTTACTCTGAAAAAGGCCGATAAGCCTTGCCCGACCACTCCTGTCCCAAATGGCCGGAGAACTCGAGCAGATTCAGGCGCACGCCGTGTACCAGCACCGACATCATGCCGAGGACGATGTTGAGTCCGTGCCCAAAGACCAGCACCAGCGGCGCCACAATTCCTCCTGCCATATCGTTAAAGCTGCTCGCCACCGTCACCGTGGCAATGCCGACGGCAAACAGGCGAATGTACGAAACGATGTCGCTGAAGCAGCCGATCACGCTCAGCGGCAGGTTGCCAAGCGAAATAAGGAATCCTTTGATAAAATTCTTTTGAAAATTGGCAAACGACGCAACCAGCAGCACGCTGGCGATCAACAAATAGATCGCAAATTTCGGCATGGGGTTGTTCAAAATGAGCTTGTTCGCGACAAAAAAGACGCACCAAAGAATCAATGCCCAGCCCAAATCCGCTATAGCCGTCGGCGAAGGCAGCTTTTTGGCCGCCGCGATCAGGCGCGCCGCGGTCAAATGCACCACGCCGATAATGAAGGTGAACTTCATCATGAACGCCTGGGCATCTTTGGCGGGATTAAAGCTGTACATCTTTTCGATGATAAACGGCTTTAAAAAGGGCAGCTCGCTGATCGCCTTGGAGCCGAACCATGTGCCGGTGATCAATCCCCAAACAATGGTGCCGATGCTCAGCACAAAGAACAGAGTGAACGGCTCGCTCGGAGCATTTTTGAATTTTCGCCGCGCCCAGATCGTGCCTGCCAAAAAGATCAGGCCGTAGCCCGCATCGCCGATGATCATGGCGTAAAAGAGGCTGAAGAACAGTAAAAAGATCCAGCTGATGTCGTGCTCATGATAGCCGGGATAGGTCCCCATAAAGTCAAATAGCGGCTGGATGATGCGGATCGGCTTTTTGTTGCGCAGCAGCGTCGGCACTTCGGCCGGGTCGTCGGGATCGGCGATGAGATACGCCCATCCCTCCTGATCGGCCGTCGCCTTGATGCGGTCGACTTGATCGTAAGGGCAGAACCCCTGAATAAAGGCAAACTGCTCGGCTTCTCCCATGCCCGCCAGTACGCTGTGGAACTCGAGCTGCTTTTTAAGCGCCGCCATGCGCGCATGAATGGCTTCGCGGTAAGGAGCCAGCGATTCCAGGGTCGAGGCGATCCGTCGAAGCTCTTCTTCAATCGCAGCGAGGCGCGCTTCGAGGTCCGTCACCTCGACCTCCGGCATCCGCTGCTCGGGCAAGTCGAGCCTTTCTTCCGGCGAGCGCGCGATAAAAGCGCTCAAAATGCCTTCCTTGCTTTGCGCCACCGGAATGACCTGCTCCTGCGGCAGCGTCTTGAACGCCGCCTGATCGCAGCGGTAAAAGCGCACATAGATGCCGCCCTCTTCGAGCTTTTTCAGCGAGGCCAAGGAAACGCGCCCCCAGGTTTGGAACCAACGGTAGGCGTCGCGCTTTTCCGTCAGCTCTGCCGTCAGGGCGTCGCGGCGCTGCACAAGAGAAATGACCTGGTCAACCAAATCCTTCGGCGCATCGCCTTGGGCTTTTTCGACTTTGTAATCGGCAA
>JAPDPN010000019.1:4502-23510 GCA_034506455.1 Candidatus Zhuqueibacterota bacterium
CGGTAGGCGTCGCGCTTTTCCGTCAGCTCTGCCGTCAGGGCGTCGCGGCGCTGCACAAGAGAAATGACCTGGTCAACCAAATCCTTCGGCGCATCGCCTTGGGCTTTTTCGACTTTGTAATCGGCAAGGAGAAATGCCGCCTTCTCCGCGTTGCTCAGCTCCGCCTGCAGGCGATAGACCTCCTCGGAAGTCGGCGGCCGCAAAGCCTGCACGTGCAGGACGCCCAATCGCCGCAGCGCATTAACGGCTTTGGTGCGTTCACGCGTGCTGACCAGCAGGGTCACTTTTTTCATTGGAACGATCATACTTGCGCCTGCAGCTCCTTTTTGCGTTCGATTTTCTTTTTGGCGATTTTGCCGCGCACCACTTCCGCAGTCATCTGATCGCCGAGGGCAATTTGAATGACGCGAATGTTTTCGCGCGCTTCGGGAATCTTGATCTCCTCAAAGAGCTTGATGCGCTGGATGGTGGTGCGCAGTTCCTGTTCGATGAGCGCCTTTTGCTTCAGCAGAATCTGCTGTTCGGCCAATCGCCGAATCTGTTCTTTGACCGCCTCGATGCCGCGGTCGATCCACAGCGGCGTTTCCAATAAATCGTACGGCACTTCGTCGAACAGTACATCTTGAAACAACGGAATATCGATGCCGGCGATGTTGCCCTCGCCGGTAAGGATTTCGCGAATCCGCACATAATCGTGCAGATTAATCGATTCGTCGCCGTAGAGATCCACCCACTGCTCAATCTGCCGCGTCATGCGGTCGATTTCCGCCTGCAGTTCGTCGACCTCCTTCTGCACCCGCTGGATTTCCATCAGCAGCTGTTTCTTTTTCAGTTCCAGCGTCGGCAGATAGCGCATAAAGCGCTTCAGCGCGTCTTTTTGCGCCTTCAGCTCGTTTTTCGTAAGCTTGATTTTGGCCATGGGCCTACGCCTCTACTTGCTCTTTTTTCGGCCAGAATTCCTTGATGAGCTCGGTGCGGAAACCGGTCTCTTCCGGCTTGAAGCACTGCGCTAAAATCGACCAGCCGCGGTCGAGCGCCTCTTCCAGGGGGATGTTGACGCGCAGGTCCATCATCTGCGATTCGAACAGCTCGCCGTATTTGATCAGCTTTTCATCCCAGGCGCTCATCCGGAAGCCCATGGAGCGCTTTTCCAGGGTTTCGAGATACTGCGCGTAAAGCTGAATCATGCCGTCCATGATGGCGCGGTGATCCTTGCGGGTCTTGTTGTTGACCAGCTGTTTGAGGCGGCTGAGCGAACCGAACGGCTCGATGCGGCCGTTGCGCAGATAAAACTGACCTTCGGTAATGTAGCCTGTGTTGTCCGGCACCGGATGCGTCACGTCGTCGCCCGGCATGGTGGTGACGCCGAGGATGGTGATGGCGCCCGCGCCTTCAAAGTCGACCGCCTTTTCGTAGCGGGCGGCCAACTGCGAGTAGAGGTCGCCCGGGTAACCGCGGTTGGACGGCACCTGTTCCATGGTGATGGCGATCTCTTTGAGGGCGTCGGCAAAGTTGGTCATGTCGGTGAGCAGCACGAGCACCTCTTTGCCGGCAATGGCGAACTTTTCAGCCACGGCCAGCGCCAAATCCGGCACCATCAGGCCTTCGACGATCGGCTCGGACGCCAGATGGATGAAAAAGATCGAGCGGTTGAGGGCGCCGCCTTCTTCCAATACGTTCTTGAAGTACATGTACTGGTCGAATTTCAGACCGATGCCGCCGAGAATGATCATATCGACCTCGGCCTGCAGCGCGATGCGCGCCAAGAGTTCGTTATAGGGCTCGCCCGAGACCGAAAAGATGGGCAGCTTTTGCGAAGCGACCAAGGAGTTAAAGACGTCGATCATCGGGATGTTGGTGCGGATCATCCGGCTGGGGATGATGCGTTTGGCCGGGTTGACCGAGGGACCGGCGATCTGGATGACGCTCTCGGTGATCTCCGGACCGCCGTCGCGCGGCACGCCCGAGCCGTTGAAAATTCGTCCCAGCATGTTTTCGCTGAACGAGACGTTCATCGGATGGCCCAGGAAGCGAACCTCATCGTCGGTCGAGACGCCGCGGCTGCCCGCAAACACCTGCAGCGAGACCAGGTCTTCCTCAAGTTTGATGACCTGCGCCAGGGACTTGCCGCGCCGCGTTGTAATTTCCGCCAGTTCCTCGTAGGCCACGTCCGTCGCGCGGACGGTTATGACGTTTCCCGAAACGCTTTCGACCCGTTTATAAACTTTTCTCATATCGAATTATCCTTTTATCATATCGATGATCACTTTTTCCTGAGCGGCAAACTCTTCCGAGGCGAATTCCATATAGTTCCAATCGATGAATTTTTGCCGCAGATCGTAGAAATACGCGCGCGCCTCTTCTTTGGAGGCGAATTTCGGCTCCTTGTCGAGCAGCATTTCGATGATATTGGAAACGTGCTGCTGCCGCTGCGGCGATGTTGCGGCATCGATCGGATCAAAACCGTTCTGCTGCAAATAGACGGCGTCAAGGAACTCGGATTTCAGATAAACGACAAAGTCCTCGAGCGACGTGCCGTCCTCGCCGACCACCATCATCATCTGATGCACTTCGGAGCCGCGGAACAAAAAGTCGCGCGCCTTTTCCACCTGTTTCTCATTGACGGCGCCGCGATAGCGCGACCACGACTCCAAGGGGTGGATCGACGGGAAGCGCCGAGCGTTGGCGCGGTCGCGGGAAAGACCGTGGAAGGCGCCGACCACTTTGAGGGTCGCCTGGGTGACCGGTTCCTCAAAATTACCGCCCGCAGGCGAAACCGTGCCTCCGATGGTCAGGCTGCCGCGCCGTCCGTCGTGCAGCTCAACCAAGCCGGCGCGCTCATAAAACTCGGCAATGCGCGATTCGAGATAAGCGGGGAAGGCTTCTTCGCCGGGGATCTCTTCGAGGCGGCCGGAGAGCTCGCGCATGGCCTGCGCCCAGCGCGAAGTCGAGTCGGCCAGCAGCAGCACGTGCAGCCCCATCTGGCGATAGTACTCGCCGAGCGTGGTGGCTGTATACACGGACGCCTCGCGCGCCGCGACCGGCATCGAGGAGGTATTGGCGATGATGATGGTTCGCTCCATGAGCGACCGGCCGGTGCGCGGGTCGGTCAGCTCGGGGAATTCACGCATGGTTTCGACGATTTCGCCGGCGCGCTCGCCGCAGGCGGCGATGATGACAATGTCCACGTCGGCGTAACGGCTGGTAATCTGCTGAATGACCGTCTTGCCGGCACCGAACGGTCCGGGTACGCAGTAAGTGCCGCCCTTGGCCACCGGGAAAAACGTGTCGATGATGCGGACTTTGGTGATCAGCGGTTCGGTCGGCATCAACCGGGTCTTGTAAGCCTGAATCGGCAGCTTGACCGGCCACTGAAAGGACATGGTCAACTTGCGCTGGTTGCCGCGTTCATCCTGAATGACCGCGATCTGATCATCGACGCGGTAACCGCCTTTAGGAGCCAGCTCAACGACCGTCCACTCGCCCTGCACGTCAAAGGGAACCATGATATAGTGTTTGAATTGCGTCTCGGGAACCCATCCCAGATAAGAGCCGGCAAGCACGCGGTCGCCGACCTTGGCCGTGGGCGTAAAGTCCCAAACTTTTTCGCGATCGAGCGGACTGAGGATGACGCCGCGCGGAAGAAAAAATCCGTACTGTTCGGCCAGTTTCGGCAGCGGGTTCTGCAGACCGTCATAGATCTGCTGCAGCAGCCCCGGCCCCAGCTCGGCCGACAACAATTCGCCGGTAAATTCGACCTTGTCCCCAACTTTGAGTCCCTTGGTGCTTTCGAAAACCTGCAGGAATGCCTTATTGCCTTGAATGCGAATCACCTCGGCCTTCAAACGTTGATCGCCGGTTACGGCATAGCCCACCTCGTTCTGCGTGATCCTGCCGTCGACCAGCACCGTGATCAGGTTGCCGTTGACGCCGATGATTTTGCCCGTCACTTGATTCATATATCTACCTTGGTTAGTGATTGAAAGACTTGACGTCCTTTTTCTTTGTTAAACTCGGCCATTTTTTCCAAAATCTGCAGCTTGAAATAATAAAAAATCAAAAATTCGAGATCAAAATGATGCAGGGTTTCCAATTCTTCGATCAGGTTCCAGCGATAGTGCAGGAGGTTTTTTTCGACTTCCAGCGGATTGCCTTCCTTGACCAAAGCGACCGGAAAAATCTCCGGTTTATAGTCGAATCCTTCCTTTTGCGCCTTGCGCCACTGCGCCAAATCGCGGCGAAAAGCCGCTTCGTGTTCCGCATATTGCCTGAGCAAAGAAGGCATATTGGAGGTTACCTCGAGAGCGTCGAAGCGCGCCCGACGCAGCTTTTCAAAATCCGCGGCGCTCATCCACTTTTCTGCTTCCTGAAGAAAAACTTCGGTCGATAGCGGCGCCTCGCGGTCGAACCACAGCATCGGCAGCTGCGCGACAAGATAGTAATATTTATCCATTCTGCTTGCTCAATAGTTCATTGATACGCGGGTTCAGAAAAGATCGCATCACTTCGGTCAGGCTTTCATCGGTGAAATCATAATACACATTGCCGTCCTTCTGGCCGATCTGAAAGCCGCCGCTGATGTTGCGGCTGATTTGGAGAGAGATGCCCTTTTTGGCTTCGTCCTTGAGTGCGGAAAGCAGCAGCGCTTCGAGTTTTTCAGCATCCTTCTCGCTGACCAACACCTGTACCGGTCCCTGAGCAGACCACTTTTCCACCACTTTGAGGATCATTTCCTTGAGGAAATTCGGCTCCAGCGTCTGCTTTACCTGAGCCTTGAACACTGAATCCAGCAACGCCATGATGCGCGATTTAAAGAGCAGTTCGCCGTCGCGCGCCGCCTGGCGAATGGCAACTTCGGAATTCTGTTGAAACTGCTTGGCTTTGGCCTCGGCCTTGGCAATCATTTCTTTGGCCTGCTTTTCCGCTTCGGCGGTAATCTCGGCGGCTTTTTTTTCCGCTTCGGCAATAATCTCTGCCGCCCGCTTCTGCGCACCTTCTACACCCTCGGCCTTTAGCCGCTCGATGAGATTCTCCAGTTTGATCTCCATTCAAAACTCCTTCAATGAGCAATATCTTACACTCGGGGAAACTACGGCGTTGGTCTCGCGCCGCCGATCAGTCGATTAACAAAGAGGAACTTGAAGATAAATTTAGAAATCTATAGAGTAAAAATCAAAGGATAAATCCTGAAACTCGGTTCGCTAAGACACAATTTTACAAGGTTTAACGGTGTCACACTCTTTACTTGTTAATTTGAGACAAATTTTCTAAACTGCAAAAAATACAAAGAATAGCAATGAAAAAGATTTTCATAGCATCGCTTATCGTCAGCCAATGGACTTTCAGTCGGGCGCAGGAAGGCATCTGGGAGTCGCTTGCCGCGCGCTGGAACGTTTTGCTCCCGGTCGAGACCTATTCGGCGGAGAATTTGCACGAGTACATCAACGGCGCAGCAGACCTGTTCCGCGCCTATGATGTTGTGGAAGCCGTCACCGCGACATTCTTTTTGCCGCCGGATTCCTCCCATTGTTTTACCGTCGATCTCTATCGCTTTGCCGAACCGCTCGACGCGTTCGGCCTTTACGCGCGCCAAGCCGCATCGGGCACGCGGCTCCTTTTGGGCAATGAAGCAGCGGTTTCATCCATGAGCATCAAGCTGTGGCAGAACGAATACTATGTCCTGTTGACCGCCTGTTCGGCGGATTCGGCGGTGCAGCAGGCGCTGCTGCAAGCCGCCGAGACGATCTCAGCCGCATTACCGCCGCCGATCGAACCGTTGGAATTCTCTCTGTTGCCGGAGAAAGACAGAATTCCGCACTCGCTTGCCTATTACCGCCGCAGCTATCCGCGCGTCGACGGCCTGGAACGCGTGCTGGAGGCGCGCTACCGCTCAAAAGAGCAGGAAAAGCTGCTGATCCTCGTGCGTTGCCGCGACGAGGCGGAAAGAGAGCAGGCTCTGACACTCATTCGCAAAGCTGGAGCCCGCGCCAGGCCGAGCAAAGGCTGCTGCAGCGTCCTCGCCGAGCTGCATCCGACGGAATAAATCCGCCCAATGCCTGAATAGTTAATCTCCGGCCCAAAGCATCCAACCGGATTATTTCTGCTTCAGACTAATTTGCCGTACGCCAAAATCAAGGCAATAGAGTGAACTTTAGGTGATGAGTTCGGTCTCCCCCTTTTAAGACAAGACAATAGACGCCGGCCGGGACACGGCGCCCAAATTGGTCTTTTCCGTCCCAATGCCTGCGCCAGATGCCGGAAGAAAACGAACCGCCGTGCAGCAAATGAACCAACCGACCTTTGAGGTCGTAAATTGCCGCTTCGCCTTGAAAGTCCTGCGGGAGAACGGCGGAAAACGAGAGACCTCCCTTGGCAGGATTCGGCGCCGCCTCGATTCGCAAAAACGGTTTCTGATATTCCAGCCGATTCGTCACACTGCATTCGGTAATAGGCTGCCGGCTTCCGTCCAATGTGACGCGTATCAGGCGATAAACCAACTCATCCGCCCGCACTGCCGCCGAATCTACGCAGCTGTATTGCCGTTCTTCGCCCGGCCGCACCGCTTCATCAACAGGAATAAACGGCGCGACGGCATGAAAGAAGCGCTGCGGCGATTCGCTCCTTTCGACGAAAAACCCTGCCGTTTGCCCATCGATAAGGCAACGCCACATGATGAATCTTCCCTGCTCCCTCTGCTCGGCGCGAAACTCAAGAAGCTCAATGTCAATCGACGGATTGTCTAAAAACTTGAGGTCAAGAACGGCGTCGTAGCCAAAGGGCGAAGCGAATTGGTAGGTTTGATTTCCCCACACAACGCCCCCATCGGCCGTTGCGCCGGTCGCGGGATCGAACCAAACCGCCCGATATCGGCCGGTTTCAGTTTGCAGATTAAAGGAAACAACGTTAAGGTTTGGGAAATAAATTAAATAGCGTTCCCCTTCCTTGGCCAGGCAATAGGCTTGTCCGCTTTGAATGCAGGGAGGCTTTGGGGCCATTTCGTGGAACGGCAAGGAAGAGCGCACATATTCGCCAAGTAAGCGCATGTATTGGGCTCCGGCGGTATAAAGTTTATCAAGGTGCAGAAGCAATTCCTTGCCGGTGTAGGTGTAGATGTTTCCCCACGTAAAATAACCGCCGGCGCAGAGAATGGCCCAAGCATCGCGGCGCGTCTCTGCGGCGCTTTGATTGTTGAAATAATAGTAGGGATCGCTCGGATTCGTCGGACCTTCGTAGCCGAATTCGTCGTTGCAGACCGGCAGATTGGTAAAGGCATCCGCGCGGATTTTTTGATGGAGAAACGCCGGATCGCCATACATCTGCTGCGTGACATAATCGAGCCAATCGGCAAACAATGTCAAGTGTTGCGAACAGCTCTCCTGGCTGCTTGGATGAATCGAGAGGGGGTGACCGTAAGGATCGCCGCAGTCGAGAAGGCCGTCGGCAGGGTTTTGAACCCCGAAGCGGATAGCCCGCGCATGGTAGTCATATTCTGAAGGGGCTAATTCCTCTGAATACTCTCCGGCGAGGATCCAAAAAACGTTGTAAGCGGCGTATCGCGCAACAATATAACGGCGGAATCGGGAAAAGGTGTCGCGATTATAGGGAGGTTCGTAGAACTCTTTGAAACGCTGCGCCCAGACAAAGACGAGCCCTGGAACGATGCCGGATCGCACCATATAATCAACGCGCTTATCCACCCACTGAAAATAGCCGGGTTGCAGTCGATTCAGATCCGTATCGTTATACCAAAGGCTGCCGCCTTCGTTGATCGATGGGTCGCCGACGGTATGAATCGCGCCGAGGATGAAATTAAAACCCTGCGCAGCCCTGGCGTTGATGTAGGGAACGAACCGGCTGCTGTAGGGCACATTTTTACTGCGAAAGATGCGCCAGCAGGTGTCGCCCATGCGAAAAAACGGCGTACCGTCGGCGTAAAAAAGTGCCGTCCATGGCGGCGAACGAACCCTTTACTCATGCCGGTGATGCACTCGATTACACCAGTGCGGCCGTCCAACAACGGATCATCAGAGTGGGTTAGGTAGCTCCATTCGCCGACCTCTTCGAAAGCGACGCGGATCTTCCACGTCTGTCCGCCATCCCAAAATCCTTCGAGCGAAAAGCTTTTGCCCTGCGGCCCATGAAACTCGGCCCAAAGACGAAAGGTGAGGTAAGGATTCTCTACGTTGGAGCCGTTCAAAGTGATTTCAAACGCGTCATATTGGGGAACCGTCGGCGCGGCGGAAAGAGGGAAAGAAATGAAAAAGAGAACGGCAAGACTCAGCTTGCCTGCAAAGCTGCTCGGCAATTGAATAAATTCCCGACACATGCTTGAAAATAAAATTATTTTGGAAAAATACCAATTCTATTTGGGCATGTCCTTTCCAGCGTCATTGCGCCATGGCTTAACGACTCAAACTCAGGCTGACGCGGTGGGTGTTGCCCAAATCATGAGGCACAAAGGCATAATCGATGCGGATGGCGCCGAAGCAGAGGCCTGCGCCGGCGCACGGGTAGCGGCCGGAAAGTCCAAAACGAATTGCCGCGGCGTCCGCAATTTCGGCTTCGAACCCGGCGCGGCCGGTAAGGCGCTCTTCGATCTCCTGATCGAACGTAAAGGTGAGACGGGTACGGATGCCCGACAGATAGTGCGAAGCCGCAGCGCCGAGTATCAGGCTCGGCTTGGTGACGTCGCTGTGCTGAGAGGCGGTGTTCCATATCAAAGCAGTACTCGACAGATCGCGCAGCATCACGGCGGCAGATGCCCAGGAGACGGGTTCACCGGCTGCTTTGGTGCGACTAAAGGTTTTGCCGATGAGGCCGGCGTCGACGCCTTGCCCCAGTCCCTGCTTATCGTCCAGTTGGTGGCGGAAATACTTGCCGCTGACGCCGAACGCCAGCTCGACGGGGAAGACGATCATATGCGCGGCAGGGCCGACGCCCAAGTTGAAGGTTATCTTTTTGGCAAAGGAGACGATCAGAGCGTCCTGCGCATCCGAGAAAGAGCCGATCGCCTGGCCGTTAGAGCGGCCGACGCCGTTGATTAGGCGGTCAATTCGGCTGCCGCTCAAAGGTGCGTAACGGGGAATATCATCCACGGCAAGCCGAACCCACCCGCAACCGATGACCCAATCGCCCCGCAGGGCAAGCGCCCCGCCGGCGGTATGATAGTGCGACAGACCGTTAAAAAGGCTCACATAGTCGCCGTGAAGCGCAAATCTGCGCACACCGGCAAGTCCGGCAGGATTCCAGTAGAATGAACCGGCGTCCCGCGTCAGCGCGACGTGAGCGCCGCCCATTGCCGCGGGTCGCGCACCGACGCCGATGCGCATAAAGTCCAGCGCGTATTTGCCGGCGAATAAGGGAGAAGCCAACCCGACGAGCAGCAGCAGAAAGAGCGTTCTCTTGGTCATGGTCCCCCCTACTCCAGCTTGGCCATTTTTTCGATGCGCTCGATTCGGCGATCGTCGCGCACGGCCGTGAACTTTAGATAATAGACACCGTTGGCAATCGGTTCGCCCTCCTTATCCAAGCCGTCCCATACCACTTCCTGATAGCCGCTGACGTCGACCATTTCAAAGCCGCGGATGTGTCTTCCCGAGACGGTATAGATGTCCAACTTGACTTTATTGGCGACGTCGTCGATGTAAAAGGCGATAACGGTTTCATCAAGAAAGGGGTTAGGATGATTCGCGACGAAACGAACACCGAACTCTTCGGCAATGCGAAAGCGAACCGTGCGGCCTGCACTGTTGGCGTTAAAGTCGAATGCCGAAACAAAAAGTTCATGCTCGCCGGCGTCGAAATCGGTTTTGAAAGAGAGATGGGCAAAGCGCGGCTCTTTCGCGTCGAAATTCAACGCATATTCTGCAGGAGAAAGCCGTCGGCCGTCGAGAGAGATCTGCAGGCGCTCGGGAGTGACGTCGACGCCGCTCTCGTCGCTGAGAGAGATGACAAACTGCGGTCGCCGTGGCGTTATGTCGCCGTCGGCAAAATTTTGTCCAGGCACGTCTATGCGGACGGTCGGCGGCGTGCGGTCGCTGTTGGCCATCAGGGCAAAGATGGAGGCGCCCGGCGGAAGATCTGCGGCAAAACGGTTCTGGTCCGGCAGGTTCTGTGTGGGAACGGCCCGCCATACGCCGAAAGCGGCTTCCCAAACGTAGATGCGCACGCTTTGCTGACCGAGGAGAACGAGGGCAGAGTCCTGAGCGTCATAAGCGATCGACGCCTTGATCGGTTTGAGCGTTTTCAGCGTCGTATCGGCAAAGAGCAAGCGAAAAATCGCCGTAGCGTTCGTATCGACGCGCCGAAGGAGCATAAGCGAGGCGCTCTCGGCAGCCTGCCGCAGGCTAGCATCAGTCAGAGCATTCAGCTCCAAGGAAGCGGTTCGATCAATGCTCTTGGCCGGGAGCGTCAAAGTGACTTGGTCCTGCAGGAAGCGGAAGGTACCGGCCGATCCTTGGTCAGGCGTTGCCAAATACAGGGTCTGCGTAAAGCGATTGTTGTTTTCCTCTTCCTCGGCCACTCTATTCTCCGGATCGATCGAGAGCTCCAATTCGTAGCTCCCGGCAGAGACGCTTGGAACAGGAACGCGCACCAATGTGTCGGCACGGGAACGTATCCATGGGACGACAAACCGGTCCGTCCATATAGCGCCGCTGCGTAGATCGCGAATGGTGATCGGGACATTGCGCGCATCGGAATCGCCGCGGTTTTTGATCTTTACCAATAGTTCAGGGCGGTCACCGGATATCCGGCGAAGCGGCGTATCCGTGTAAAGATCAGGCTTGTAGCGGATGGTCATTTGTATCGGATCGGTCACGATTTCGCCGATACCGGTAACCATCTGCAGACGATAGGCGATGACCGTGCCTTCCTCATAAGAAAACTCGCCGCTTTTCCACAAGCCGTCGCCGGCAAGGGACATGGGCGCGTCCTTCCAGCTCTCGCCGAGCTTCCACTGCGCAGTCAAGGAACGGATGCCGCCGCTCTCTGCAGCGACGCGTCCGTCAATCTCGGCTACAAACACAAAGGGTTGCCCTCCTACCGGCGTTTCGGGCTGCGTCCCGAAGCGTCGCAGCAGCGGTCTCGCTACCCCGAAGGAGAGGGCGCCGGCCTGGCTGACGCTGCCGTCGGAAAAAAAGGCTTTGACATAGCCGACGCCGCCGCCCGTACCCCACAGGCTGCGAACCTGCGGCGTCAAGCGAAAAAGATCGACCGAAAAGGCGCCGTTGACCTCAAAGCTCTGTTCGGCGATGGTCGAGCGTCCGGATACAGCCGATAGCATCAACGTGCCTCGACTCGGCGCGCTGCCGGTCACGCGCATGGCATCGCCTTCCGAAAGAACCGATTTGGCGGATGTAATTACAAGCTTTTCCTCAGGAAGCCGCAGACTGAGCGCAGGATCTCCAAAGAGCATAAAGTTCCGTACCGGTTCATCAAAACCCCGAGTCTGCGCCATGAGGTCATACTTGGCCAGCGTGGTAATTTCGCCCAATGTGCGCCGCATCTGCCGAAAGATGCCGTCAAAAACGGCGTTGTTAAAGTAGAAATCGGCATAGCGGTAGGACTTGCCGGCAGAACCGAACAGAGCCATAATGCCTTTTTCCGGCGCTGTGAGCAGAGCCTCGCCCAAGGATTGATGTGCCGGGTCATCGAAATGACCGATGTAGCAGGACATGGTCGAGCAAAAGGGATATCTATCGCGGTTGTTGAGGCGCAGCAGATCGTCCTTTTCCAAAAGCTTGGCGTCGTCGATTTGCTCTCCGGCGCCGTGGACGAGAAAATTGAGTATGTTTTGGCCGCTGTTGATCCAGCCGATCAAATCTTCTGCCGTGTGAAAATTCGGCGACGTAAAATCGGCATCCAAACGATGCACGATCAGCCAGTTGGGCAGGTGATACCGGGTCACATAATCGGCGGCATAGCCGAAAAAGTCGCCGGTTCCGGCAGCTACGGTGATGTGCCGTCGCCATTCTTCTGCGGTCTGTTTGGTTTCATAAGCAATGATTTTGTCGATCATGGCGGCTGCCTCCTCAGGGGAATTGGCGGGCAGGCGACCGATGAACAGGTCGGGCAATTCGTCATCTCCGCTCACTGCGGCAAAGTAATTGTCGCTCGAAGTCATCCCGAACGAAAAGGTATAGACCATCATGCTGGGGATTAGAGTGCGCTGCGGGTTGTTCCAGGCAATTTTTTTGTTCAGCCACAAAGTGGCATCGCCCAGCAGCAGGACATAGGCGGGAGCCGGTTTGCGCCAGTTTTCGAAGGCATATTTGAGAAAGCTATGAATGGCGCGCGGATCAAAGATGCCGCCGCTGAATTCGTCAAAAATATCCTGCACATCGACGACGGCGACGCGCAAGCCTTTCGAGGCACGGTAATCGGCCAGCCGCCGCGCCTGCGCCGCCAAATCGCTGTGCGTAATGAGAATATAATCGGCGCCGTTTTGCGGATTCTGCAGATCCGAGGGCTGATCGAGTTCGAGCCTGTCGACGGGGTGGATGCCCTTTCCCGAGGCGGCAAAGACGCGTTTGGGCAGGAGGCCGGTCGGCGAAAGAAGAAACTCGACGCCGTCGCGACTGCGTCGGCTCGAAAAACCGGTCAGACGAAGGCCGTCGGCGGTAAGTAAATAGACGCTTTCGGTATCAAAGCCGGTAAGGCAAAGATCGCGCGGATCTTTACGATCAACATCGAAAACCAAAAAGCCCTCCTGCGCGCGCAAATTCATTTCATACATCGCTTCGACCCAGTTTAAAAAGATCTGATCCGCACCGACGCCCGGAATATCCAGCGGCAGACGGAAGGAAAGGTTGAGGGGAGACAAGGCGGTGAACGGCTGCGTGGTCAGAGAAAAAGGATTGCAGGCCGATCCCCACGCTTCGCCGAGAAGGCGGTCGCCAAGAAATAGTTGGACGTGATGATTGAGGGCGACCTCCCGCGAAACGGACAAGCCGTGAAAAGCGATTTTGAGATTGACTGCGCTGTCTGCGACCAGGTTCGGCAGATCGACCGCGAGGCGGAATTCAGAATCGTCGGTCAGCCGACGCCAGAACCAGTGATCGTCTTCGGCGCGAGGGTAACCGACAAGCCGATCGTAGATGAGGTCCTCTTCGAGGTGCATTCGAAACGGAATGCTGCGGCGGGCAGTGTCCCAGCTTCCTTTTGGTGAGACGTCCACCGGCGCAAAGCGCAGGCCCGGCGAGCCGCTCCAGCTGAGCTGATAGACATTCATGTCGGAAAAGGGAGAATAATAGGACGAGTCGCCGCGCAGATGTTCGCCGACAAAGATGAGGCGGTCCTGGTAATCGAATCGGCCGTCTGCCGCGCCTTCGAGGAGCAGGGCCTTTGGCTTTCCGCGCCAGGTGAGCGCCAGGTTGCGCGGATCAACCTTGAACAGATCGACGCCGAGTCGCGCCAGGTCCTCGCCGGTTACGGCATAGATGCCGTCCTTTTCCACGTACAGCCGCACCTGAGGCACCCCGGAAACAGTGCTCTTTTGCAGCATTGCGTCGGCTCTTTGCGGCACCTTCCAGCCGCGGCTTTGTTCGGCATTCACTAAAACTGATCGAAAGGCTGCGTCCGCCGGTTCTTCTATTGCGGAAACGGTCGCATTCGTTCCAAAATCAATCCGTACAGTCAACGAGCGAGTCGTCTGCAGCGTTTTTTGCCCCAAGGAATACCGCGCCGGATAGAGACGAACGTTCACCGCGGTATAGTCCCTCAGGCGGACAATTTGACCCAGTTCAGCAGAGACAGCGGGAAACCGGTCGCCGGCAAAGGACCCCGCATCGCCTTCAAGCCGCTCGAGCTCGTCGACCTCGACAATCTTGACCGACTCGTTGAGAATCGTCAGACGCGGGGAAGCATCGGGCGGCAGGCCGACAAGGAAACCGACCATCGGCAGGCGCGGCATGCCGGGTTCGAGCACTGCACCGGCATTCGGCAGCAAAACCTCGCTGAACCGGCGCCCGTCGCGTATCGTGCTGTGCACCGTCAAAGAATCAAAGCCGGCCTGAAAAGTCAGGTGGTCGGCGGCGATCTCCAAAAGGCGAACGTCCGCTGCCGAGCCGGTCAGGCTCGACAAAAAAAGCAGCCAAACGAGGCTAAACCAGCGCGTGTTCCTTATCATATTCCATCTTCCATACGATTCTGCGGGTACGGGCCGCTTTGAAGCGGGCAATCAACTTTTGCATGGATCCGGCAGCCATGATCATTAAAAAGTGATCGAGCGGCAACCGAAAACGCACTTTGGAAATAAAGACGGCATGCACGCAGGTAAACGCTGCAAAGTACAGCAGCCACAGCAGCCACTCTTTGCGGCGCACAAGGTCGGTTTTCAACACGCCGTAAAGCGCCAACAAAAGAATCGGCGTGTAGGTCAGAATGCTGAGGCTCTTGCCTAAGCGCGGATCCACATCATAGCCGTCGGTGGTCGGCGAGGGATCGAATCGCCACAGCGCCGCGCCTTTCAAGAACGATAAGCGGATAAAATGCAGCGGGTGCGCCTTTATAAACATCTTGGCTTCCTGCGTATAGATTTTATCCGCTTCTGTTTCCGAAGCGCCCGCAAGCCGCTGCTCCAAGTCGGGAGGCAGATCCAAATTGCTGCCTGTATTGTGGGTCGCTGCCGGATTGTTACCCAGCCACAAATTCCGCCCGCCGTTTGTGGAAAGAGTTGGAACGCCCAAAACGAGCGCATTGCGCGCCATCCAAGGAAGAACCACAAGCAGAAAGGCAGCAAAAAAAACTGCGGCATGTCGGAACGTTCGGAGTCGATTCTCCTGCTGCGTCCAAAAGAGCCAAAGCAGGGTTATCGGCGCCAGAATACCGGCAGAGGTGACCGAGAGAGTCGAAATTCCGATCAGCGCACCGGCCGGAGCAAAGAGTCTCGCCCTGCCCTTTTTAACAGCGATAAACAGGGTGTATACTGCCGTCAAAAGAGTGACCGAGAACCAAAGATTTGCGAAAAGGGTGCCGGTCATAAAAATGAAATAGGGATAGACGGCGGCATAGAGCGCAGCGGCCAAGACAAAGCTCGGCGGCATGGTCAAAGCGGCGATCTTGAATACGAAATAGACGGCAACGGTGCCGAGGAGAGAATGAGCCAAGCGAATTTCCGACGGACGATCGCATCCGATATAATTTAAAGCAGCCAGAAAAAGCGGATAGCCGAGCGGTCGAAAAGCAGTCGGCCGACCCTGTGCATCGACAAAGCCGCGGCCTTCGGCCAAGGACTTGCCCAGCGCCAGGTAGTCGTGTTCGTCCTCCCAAAAGACAAGATCGCCCAAGGTGATTACATAGCCCAAGCGAAGAAAAAAGGCGACCGCCAGAACGATCCAGAGTTGTGTCTTTGTGCTTTTCATGGGATTAATCCGTCCATTGAAAAACGCCTTTTCCCACGGTGCCGATCAGAGCCGCATTTTTGGTCGTCGGCAGAACGTAAAGTGACTTGGCTTTAGCGTCCCCCAGACCGGTGTTGGTGAGGCTCCAGGAGCGGCCGTCGCGGCAGGCATAGACCGATCCGCTTTTGGTGATCGCCCAAAGCTGTTTGCCGTTGTAAGTACCGGCGATCTCGACCAGCGCTTCCGAGAAAGCATCGGCGGCTTTTAATCGCCAAGTTTTGCCGGCGTCGAATGTTTCGTATAGTCCGGTATAGTCGGTGCTCATCAGCCAATGATCGGTATGATCGTTAAAGAAATAGAACGACTGACCGGCGGCGATCTCTTGATCGTTTCGGTAGACGCCTTCATTTATAGGCAGCCAGGTGCGGCCCTGGTCTGAGCTGGCAAAGCTGCCGCGCCAGCGCGCGCCGAACACGATCAGCTGCGGATTTAAGGGATGAACCGCCGCAGTGTAGATTTTGCCGTAGGCATAGGCGACCTGCCAGCTCGATCCCTGATCGCTGCTGACATAAAGTCCATGCTCGGTGGCGACCCACACGAGACCGTCCGTCGCCACGGCAAGATGATTGATAAGCGGATTCATCTCGCTCTTCCACACATACTTCCAAGAAGCGCCGCCGTCCGCAGAGCGCCAAACGCCCTTTCCCCACGTTCCGGCAAAAAAGATCGAATTGTTGTGCGGATGAACGGCCAAGCAGGAGATGTCGCGCGCTTCCAGTCCGTTATTGGCAGGTCGCCAGACACCGCCTGCATCGAGGATAAAGACGCCGTCTACCGTGCCGGCCAGGCAAAGGGTGCCCGAAGCGTCGGAGGTCAACGCCTTTACGGTGGTGGTTTCGGGCAGACCGCTGCCGAAAGGACGCCAGCCCGCATCCTTTGAAGGATCCGTGACATGGCTGCAGGCCGCAAACAGCAGCAGCAAAGCGCAGATCGACGTCACTTTACCGTTCATCTTTTACTCCACTTTGCTTATTAGACACCTTCGTGCACATCCGCCGTCAACAGCAGTTTCGCCGTATGCACAAGACTTTCGGGGTGGTCGGCAGGCACGCAGATCAGCTTGGATTCGTTCGAAACGATCAGCTCTTCGATCGCTTCGTTCTGAATTTTCTCGAACAGCCAATCCAGAACATTCAATTCTGCAGCTTCGGCGCTCATCATGTTCGGGAAAAGGCGATGGTACGCGGCCAGAAGGGCTTTTTGCGTATGCTGCCAGGCCAGTCGGTTGCGCACGCGTTCATAGCCGTATCGGCCCATAAATCGGCGCAGTTCCGGCTGATCCAGCAGGTCGGCGATGGCCTGGGCAAAGCGCCGCACATCGTTCGGCCGTACATAAATCGCAGCCCGTTCGGCGGATCGACGATGTTCTTCCAGATCGAACGCCACAATCGGTTTGCCGAACGCCATGTACTCGAGGATTTTGTTCATCGTCGAGCTGTTTGCCCACGGCGACCAGGGATCCGGATCCACACACACATCGGCGGTTGAAAGGATGCGGCAAAGCTCCTGATCCGTGACGCGGCCGGTAAAGCGGACCCATTCTCCAAGGGCCATCTGTTCGGCGCGGCGCTTCATCGCCGGCATGGCGGGACCGCCGCCGACGAACACAAATTGCGCATCGCGGCGACCCAAGCCGCGCACGTAATGATCGACAGCCTCCAGCAGCAGGTCGACGCCGTCCTGAGGGCACATCTCGCCGAGATAGCAAACCAAAAACCGGCGACCGTTCTTGAGTTCCGGCAGGGGTTCGGTCGGCTGCAGGCGCCGCAAATCGGGGCCGGTACGCACGACGTAAACGTCCTCCGGATCTTTACGGCCGCGAATGATTGCCGCGCGCCGGTAGGAATCGTTGGTGCAAAGCACGATCTTGGCGGTTTTGAAAGTCATCCGTTCCAAAGCGAGCAGCATGCGCTTCAGCAGCTTAAATTTGCCGTGATATTTGACGTCGAACATTTCCGGCGCCAGATCGTGGTGATCGAAAACGAATTTCTTGCCGAACAGGCGATAGAACGCCGCCAGCAGCCAATAGGTGTCGGGCGGATTGCACGCCTGAATCACGTCGAACCCCTCTTTCACCCAGACTTTTAGAGAAAGCCATGCCGTACGCAGCCAGGCGTAGGCAAACTCGAAGAAATAGCCGAATACGCCCGAAGCCTCGATGGGCATGCGGTAACGATACACGGACACTCCGTCGATGACCTCGTGGCTTTTGGGATACTCTTTCGATTTGGGACAAATGACCGATACTTGAATTCCATGATCGCGGAGCGTGACGGCCTCCAACCACACGCGACGATCGAACGGCACCGGCAGATTCTGTACTATGATCAACAGTCTACCAGCAGATCCCTTCATAATTCACCTCGTCTAAATTTTCGCGAACGGCGTTTTCCAAACCGCTGAGATCAACGATCCGGTGACCGTTCTTTAGTTCTCCTACCACAGCTTCATGTTCTTTATTGCGATTGCCGATCACCACCACATCCGACTCTTCGAGCACTTCGTTGAGCGAATCGGCCAATGATTTCTCCAAATCGGGAAAATTTCGTTTGATCGTATCGACGCTCGAGCCGTTGCGCCGCGCCGCCAGAACGTTGCGGTCAAAGATGCGCAAGGTATAGCCCTCTTCGAGCAGGCGCCGCGCCAGTTCCACCACCGGACTTTCGCGCAGGTCGTCGGTGCCTTCCTTGAAGCTGATGCCCAGAATGCCGACGCGGCGGCTGTTCTCTTTTTTAACCATCTCGGCGGCAAAGCGGATGTGCTCTTCGTTGCTCTCCAAAGCAGCTTGGAGGAGCGGTACTTTGACGTCGGCCTGGCGGGCGTGACGGGTGATGGCGCGCAGATCTTTGGGCAGACAGGAGCCGCCGAAAGCAAATCCCGGACGCAGATAGACCGGCGACAGGTTCAGCTTGGTGTCCTTGACAAAGACATCCATCACGACGCGCGCATCGATGTTGAACTTTTTGCATAGTCGGCCGATTTCATTGGCAAACGCCACTTTGACGGCATGAAAGGCGTTGTCGGCATATTTGATCATCGAGGCCTCGGCCAGGCCGATGCAGAAAAGAGGCGCATCGATGGCGGCGTAGATTTGCTTCAACCGCTCTTCGGTGCGGTCATCCAATGGGCCGATGACGGTCTTCGGCGGATGGTAGAAATCATAAACCGCCGTTCCTTCGCGTAAAAACTCGGGATTGAGGGCAAAGCCGAAATCCTCGCCGATCTTTTTTCCGGAAAACTGCTCCAAAAGGGGCACGGCGATGTTTTCAGCGATACCCGGCAGCACGGTACTGCGCAGCACCACGGAAGTGTATTCTTTTTTGGCCTTCAGCGCCGCACCGATTTCCATGGCGGCGCGCTCGACCTGCCTAAAGTCTATGGTGCCGTCTGCCGCCGAGGGCGTGCCCACACAGACGAACACCACCTCCGAAGCCTGGACGGCGGCGCGCAGATCAGTTGTAGCGCGCAGGCGCCCGCAGCCGACCTGCTCCTTGATCAGATCGCCGATGCGGTCTTCGACGATCGGAGAGATGCCCTGCGAGATGAGCCTTACTTTACCCGCATTGTTGTCCACGCCGATGACCTGATGCCCCATCTCGGCGAGGCA